>CAZLTD010000003.1:0-42392 GCA_964562385.1 uncultured Desulfobacula sp. | reverse complement strand
AAATTACTGCCTAAAGCAAGTGACCGGGTGGCTCTTTGAAATGGTTGAAATATCCGATATTATAGAAAAAATAACATTTTAAAACAAGGTCGTTTTCGATTTGCAGAACGGCGAAATATTTTTCAGGATTGGCCTGTCCTGTGACCCCGGTGAAGCTCACTCCTCAGCCAGTCAGCACACTCAAGTGTCTCACCCTTTTTGCACTCAGTCTTATACAGCCTGACGGGTATGCTGCTTTTGATTCCAGCGCTTTGAATTTTATAAAAATAATGTCCATTTTATTTCAATTGAAACCAACCCCATCATTTCGATCTGAGAATCGCTTTAAGCACCTGTATCAATTGTTCACACTCATCCTGTTGACCGATGGTTATCCGCAGGAAATCCTTGATCCGATCATTATTCCAGCGTCGGACAAGAATACCCTGCTCTCTGAGCTGTCTGAAAATTTTTTCTCCTGGGATTTCGGGGTATCTTGCAAAAACAAAATTGGCCCCGGACGGGAGCACCTCAAACCCAAGTTGTGCAAGCGCAACAGAAAGATACTCTCTTGATTCAATGATCTTTTGGCATGCCTTCTGGAAATAAGATCTGTCCTCAAAGGCCGCAATGGCGCCGGTAATGGCTAAGCTGTCCAAAGGATAGGAATTAAAACTGTTTTTAACCCGGGTTAAGGCATCAATCAATTGGACATCCCCGATAGCCAGTCCGACCCGCAGCCCTGCCAGAGACCTTGATTTTGAAAGTGTTTGAATGACCAGAAGGTTTGGGTATTCTTTGATCATGGAAACTGAGGTTTCCCCTCCAAAATCAATGTACGCCTCATCCATCACCACCACGCTGTCCCGGTTTTGTTCAACCAGAGCTTTAACTTTCTCCAACCCCAGTATTATTCCTGTGGGGGCATTGGGATTGGGGATAATAATCCCGCCGTTGGGCCTTTGATACTCCTTTATATCCACCTCAAAAGAACCGGTCAACGGCACCTGGACATACTCGATATTGTACAATTTGGCGTACACCGGATAAAAACTGTATGAAATATCCGGGAACAGCAACGGGTGTTCTTTGCAGAAAAAGCTTAAAAAAGTATGGGCCAGCACCTCATCGGAGCCATTTCCGACAAACACCTGGTCCGGCTCAATTTCATAATATCGCGCAATGGCCGATTTAAGCGCTGCCGATTCCGGGTCAGGGTAGAGACGCAGTGTATCGGCTGCCTCTTTTTTTAACGTCTCAATGACGTTTGGCGAAGGACCGTAAGGATTCTCGTTGGTATTCAGCTTAATTAAATTCAAATCTTTTGGCTGCTCCCCGGGGATATACGGCTCCAGGGCATTTACAATGGGGCTATAGTATTTGTTCATTTCTTATCCTATCTGATGACTTTCATTCAGAGCTAAAAAAAATATCGCCGTAAAAGGCGGTTACCTGATTTTTCGTATTGTCTGTATCACTCATCAGGGCCACGGCATCAATATACCGGATATTTTTCTTAAAATGGGTTTCAAAATCTTTTTTAATATTTCTTTTTTCCGTCAGCCACACCGATACGGGATCTTCAACAGACCTGACAGCGGTCATCACGGCGCGTTTACCGGCATAGGCATTGTGCCAGACCGCTTCTTTTTCGGCGTGTTTTGCCCACACATAATTCAGAGCCCTGGTATTCCATACGGCAATCCCCCCCGAAGCAATGATATAGATCCTGGCCGCATAATCATCCCCGGTTTTTGTTCTCTCATCATAGACACCCGCAAGCCGGTTACCGATGCGCCAGCGCCAGTTGATAAAGGGGTATTTGTCAAGGTCAATCCGGATTTTTTTAACCAGACCGGACGCCGCGGCACGGCTGTCTGCCCGGATCACAGCCGTGTTATCCATTTTTATCATCTGATAACGTGTCTCGTTTTCAAATTTTTTGGGTGTCCACCCTTTCATTCGGGTGCTGGAAAACTCACCAATCATTATTTTTTCAGGAGGTTGGGCAAAAAGCTGTGATGCTGCACTTACTATAATTACCAGTACCCATACCCCGACAATAGTGTGGTGTGGGCATGATAAAAGAAAAAATTGTTTAAAGAGACGGTTTTCTGCCACGATTAATCCCGGACCACTTGAATCTACCCTGTTAGCGATGTTTAATAGTGATTCCAAAAAATATGTTCCGAAAAACAATTTAATCAAATGGAATCGCTTAGAAGCAAATCGATCTTGAATCAACCGAATTTCTATCCTTAAAGGGTAGAGTGACTACGCGCTTACCGGAACGTCATTCTACGATTTGCTACAAATACCTGTTCATAGCAGATACCACGATAGATTTCAATTGTCTTGACGATTCGTGTTGCAGGCGTGGCAAGGAGCCCGGAAACTGACAAGGAGATTACAGAATTTTCAGTGGACCATTGATGTTGCATATCACCGAGCAACGGTGACATGCAACATCGACAAAAACTTTAAATCATCCGGTTTTTACAAATGCATCCGGTGTAACAATACTGCCGTGAACACCCTTAAATGAGAGCAAAGCTACCTTCTGGCGATCCAGGATATCAAACAGGATCTGCGGGACCCCGGTTTCCTCTGCATAGGATTCCTGCTGCAGCTTTATCCGGGACAGGATATTGTCCAGATAGAGGGAAAACTGTTTTGTATAAAGTTCTCTGGTATATTCCTTATTGATAATCTGTTTAAACAACACCTGCAGATCTTCAAACAAAGGAAGGTTGCCAATGGGTGTCAAAAGATAATCAACATCATGGTGGGCATACAGTTCCAGCCATGACAGCCAGACCTTTACATCTTTTTTCTCGCCAAGCAGCTGCGGCGATGTGCCGCCACGGGCCTCATCGGTTAAAAAATAGTTGAGCCCTGCCATCACCGGCTGGTTTTCAGGCCGTATCCGGTTGTTTCCGAAAAATTTAAACTGGGCATCCATATAATCCCCCAGGGAGCCGGGAATAAAAGGTGCATTGGCCCATGGTGCCCTTTTAACACCACTGACCCCCACTTCAGTTGCCGTGGCCGCAGAAACGATACAGGCCCCGATAACCACGCCGGCATCAGAATTTTCCGCCACCCAGACCGGCGGCATGGTGTCGGCATCCCGGCCGGAGTAAGTAAACACCCGGGTTAAAACCCCTTCAGGGCTTTCGGCCAGATCGGAATAATTTTCCAGAGCGCGCGACGATATCGTACAGCGGGAGTTGGGGTGGGACAGTGGAACCGGTGCATCCATATCATCGGTTTTGCCCTCAAACCATTCCCCTTGAAAATTGATGCCCTCTTTGGGATGAATTTCATTGCTTCCCACCCAGTGGGGAACCCCTGCGTCATCCACAAGCACGTTGGACCAGATCACCTCGGCACCCGGCTTCCGCAGCACCTTCATGAGAAGTGGGTCACCCTGTTGGTTCACGTCTTCCACAATGCCAAAAATACCACATTCCGGATTTACCGACCGGATGCTGCCGTCATCGGCAATCCACATCTGGGCCAGATCGTCTCCGATGAAAACATTCCCGGCCATGGCAGTGGTCGTTTTTCCGCATCCGCTGGGTGCGGCACCTGCAAACCAGGTCACCCGCCCAGCTGGCCCGTTGATACCGGTAATAAACATGTGCTCGGACAATTCGCCGCCCGGGTTCTCGTAAACCGCCTTGTCCACGGCAAATCGATGGTTCCCTTTTTTCAACAGCAAAGTATTGCCGGCATAGGTGCATTTAAAACTGTATGTGGTCTGAAATTTTCGGTCCATCAGCACTCTGGCGCGGGGCAGATCTGAGGCGCGATTGAGTCCCTCGCTGTGGATATTGGTGAAAAAATGGCCGCACCGCTCTATCTCATTATCGAAATCATGAAATGCATTTCGATAGAGCAGCTCGGCACTGTGACTGACATAGGCAGAGCTTGTAACCTCCAGTGCCGGGTTTGACACGGGCGATCCCACAGGGCCCCGCATATAAAAACCGACGATCATGGTTTTGTTTTCCATGATACCGGCCATGTTCTTATCTACCTCTTTCAATGCAGTGGGTCTGTCCATCCGGTTGGCCAGCGAACTGATCTGTTCTGAGGGATCGGCAATATAAAAAGTTCTGTCAACGATACGGCCCTGTTCCTGGGGCAGATCAAAATGAATGGTATGTCCGGGAAGGGCCAGGGGGTGTTCCTCCATTTTTTCAAGGGCCAGGGTTTTGATAAATGCCTGATCTTCCAAAGAGCCGGTATTAATAAAGACAGATGCCGGCCGGCACAATATGATGGCATTGGCAATTTTTTTTAACACGTCGGGGTGGTTGATGGTATTTAATCGTTGCAGCTGATCACCATCCATAACTTTTTCAATAACAGCACGAGCACTGTCTTCGGAATCTACTTTCCCCAATTCATCAATGATTTGACACTCTTTAGACGTTGTAAGCATTTTATTTCCTGCCTCCGGTTATGGGTTGAAAGAAATGACTGCTTTTTGATTCAATAACTACAGCAAATCGCAGAAACAGGTTCCAATGCATGGATATGGTTTTCTATCAATCAATTTTTGACGCCCGCTAAGCGACAATCGATTTGCCTTGGGTGATTCTTTTCTTATATGTTTTTTTCACAACATATTTTTGAGAATCACTATACTCTTGATTCTTCTTTATAGGAAAAAGAGAAAATAGGGGTCAAGACTGTAAGATTAGTGATAAAATGGTGATAAAAATTAACCATTTATAAAAATCATACAAAAAAACCAAGCAGGGGCAGTGTTATCAGGGATAATAAAATACCGTACCCAATAGCGGCAGTGGCGATATCAGATCGCAGGTTACCGGCGGCTGCGATGACGCCTGCCATCACCATGGGCGGCATGCCTGCCTCAAACAGACACACCATGAACACCGCGCCCTTAATATTCATCATCCAGAGCAAAACAAAGGCTATCAGCGGACAGACGACCATTTTCAGTCCCAGGGTGATGCCGATGGGCACCACATTTTTTAGTGGCTGACGAAACACCAGGGCCGACCCCACAGAAAAGGTCACCACCGGCACTAGGGTGGATGACAATCCTTCGAAGATATTCAGGATCAACGGCGGATAGACGATATTCATGCCCAGGGCTCCCGCAATCATTGCAATAAACGGTGGAAAAGAAATAATTCTGGCAGAGATCTTCTTAAAACTGACCTTTTTTGACTCTCCGTAAATGGATACGGTGAGTGTTCCAAAGGTCACCAGGGCCAGAAAGGTGCCCAGCTGGTCATAAATAACGGCATAGCTCAGGTATTGGGGACCTAAAAAAATACTGACAGCAGGAAATCCGAAAAAAGAGGTGTTGCCAAGGGCCACACAGAGCATGACAGCCCCTGTCATGGGCCGGTCCCAGGCCAGACACCGCGCAATCCATCTGACAAAAAGAATGGCAAAGAGAACCAGCACCCAGGGGATCACTGCCAGCATGAGCAGTTGTGTCTGTAGTTCAAGACCGTTTAATTTTAAAAGAATCGTGGCCGGCAGCGAAACATAAATGACAAACTGGTTTAGTACATGGGAAGTATTTTCCGGAAATGCCGGCACACTCTTTGATATTTTCCCAAGTGCCAGCAGCAGGATCAGATAAAACAAATTTTCCACAAAAACGCCCTATCACATAGTGCCCCCCATCATGGCGCTTTTACCGCCCATCGGTAAAAGCGCCTGGAAGTCATCACACTCCCACTCTATTTTGGGGGATCGATCAGCTCAAAGGATATCATATCGCTGATATTGAGTTCCAGCATTTTAACACTTGCCAGCGCCCGTTTTGAATTTCTGGCCAAAGCGGGAAAATCTTTGGCGCTGTCATTTAACTGGGTAAGAAGCGTTTTCACCAGAATTATTTTCTCATTTATATCATGGATATTTTCAACAGGACTCATAACCGGCACTCCTTTTCAACCAAATTTTTTCTCAGATCCTTGAACCGTTTTGCTTTTACATCATACCGGGGCAGGCTTCTATAATCGTAATATTCAATGAGATATCCCAGGTTGGTTTTCAATCTCAGTTGATCCTTTAACCGGTTCTCAATACTTGAGCGGGACACTCCCGGCATCAATTCCACCTTGAGCTTGATGCGGTCCCGGTCCCCCTGTTTATCCACGATGACCTCAAATTCGTCTCCAAGACCGTTGATGGAGCGGACCACCTCTTCGATGGCGGCCGGTGACAAAAGCACTCCCTTTACCTTTGTGATATCATCTGCGCGGCCGATCACACCACCTCGAATCACCCGAAACGACCGCCCGCAGTTGCAGGGTTCACTGTCCCACTCGATCACATCTTTTGAGTCAAAGCGGACGCAGGGCTGGGCCATTCGATCCAGCGCCGTAATGATCATTTTTCCCCTTCGACCCGGCTCCTCAATAATTTCTCCGGTATCAAGGTCCTCAATTTCCACCAGGAACATGGCTTCATTTACATGCATGCCGCAGGGCTGTTTGTGGCACTCATAGGACCATGCACCGATCTCCGTGGCCCCGGAATGGTCATACACCTTTGCCCCCCAGGCATCTTCCATCCTCTTTTTGGTGGAAGAAATCCCCGCACCGGGCTCTCCTGCGCAGGTGATCTTATTGATGGACAATTGGGTCGGGTCGATGCCCATCTTGTTTCTTGCCACATCGGCCATATTCAGCACATAGGTGGGTGTGGCCATCATGGCCGTGGCAGACAATTCCTGAATTTTCAAAATTCGGGACTGGGTATCCAAAACCCCGCCGGGGACCACTTCACACCCCAGCTTTTCAGCCGCATAGTGGCCGGCCCAGAAAGCCACAAAAATATTGTATCCGAACGGCAGGAAAACACGGTCCTTTGGCCGGTATCCCTGGGCCCATAAAACATAGGCCCAGCACTCTGACCACCATTCCCAGTCCTGCCAGGTGTCAGGCTGGTACACCGGCTGCCCGGTAGTGCCGGAGGTCTGCCGGAAGGTGGACACCTCTTCCAGGGGCACGCAAAGGGCATCACCATAGGGAAAAGGGTCCCTGTTCTGAATGCCGCGCATCATGGATTTTTCCACCTTGGGAACACGCTTGATATCGTCAAATGTCCTGATATCTTCCGGTGTAATACCCGCTGTTTCGTAGAGGGCCTTATGAAATCTGGAGTGGGCATATGTCCATTTAAATATCCGCTTGAACTTCTTAAACTGAAGTTGCTCCAGCTTCTCTCTTGGCAGTGTCTCTAAAACAGGATTCCAGTATGTTTGATGATCCATTGTCTTTATTTTCCTCTATGATTGGATGGGATAATAGAGGCCACTGTCCTCCAGGAGGGTGCAGGAGGACAGCAGTTCCTTTATCCGTGTTTATGCAACAGGATTCAACGTCACGATTTTACTCTTTATGGGATTTAAGACTGATTTTAACAAATTCAACAATCTGTTTTCCATCAAACCCTTTTTTATCCATTTTCTCTATATAAGTATCCAAAACCGGTGCAATAGTCTTTTGCCATCTTTTGGACTCTGCATCAGAAAGTTCAATGACTTCATGACCCAGGTCTTTAAAATACGCCATGCCGATCTGATCACTTTGATCCCAGGCCTTTCCGTGTTTAACAACCCATTCGGAGTTAATTTCCTGGATTATAGTCTGTAAATCTGCCGGGATTTTTGCCCATTTATGCTTGTTCATAACCACATAAAATGAAGAGGTATACGCAATAGACGTGCTCAGGGTCATATATTCTGTTACCTCGCCCATCCGCCATCCTTTGTTAACCTCTATCGGGTACAAAGCACCTTTCACAATGCCCTTTTGAAGACTCTGATAAAGCTCCGGCATGGGCAGGGAGACTGGTATGCCGCCCAGTGCACGTATAACCAGGGCACTGGTACCATGACCACGAAGCTTCATCCCCTGGAAATCTTCCATGCTTCTGATTGCCTTTCCCTTTGTGTGAAGCAACCCGGCCCCGTGGGCATGCAGATACATCACCTTCGTATCCGACAACTCTTTGGGATTGAACTTTCTGTAGACATCATTGACCACCTTGGTGGCAACAACACCGCTGGTATACCCCAGCGGCAGATCAACGGCTTCCATAACAGGAAACCGGCCTCTGGTGTAAGCAAACAAGGCCATACCAACATCGGAAAGGCCCGATACAACGCCATCATAAACCTGTTTGGATTTTGTCAGTGTCTGGCCGGGATAATATTCCATTACCACCTTGCCATTGGTTCTTTTTTTAATTTCATCACACCATTGCTGGGCCAGAATGCTTTGAACATGCTTGGGCGGGAAAAAATTAGAATAGGTTAGTTTGATCGGCTTGGCAAAAACCAATGTTGGAAGGATAAGTGCTGTTAAATAAAGGGAAACACACCAAAAACTGATACTCTTTTTCATTGTCAAAGTCTCCTTGAAATTTTTATTATGGACTCCACTCTAACTTTTTTGTGTTTTAATCATCTGTTCAGGTTCTAATGAAAAAAACATGGCACAAGTTAAAGTTGGGTATAGTCATATCCCGGAGAAAAAAACGACACAAGGGGTATAATTCGGGGAAAAATCAGGTATAAAACATACCTGTTAAGTGTTTGAAAAATTTTCTTCGAAAGAATAATATATATGATACATTGAAAATTCAATTGTCCTGCAAAATCAGGCCAAAAGTCAATTATTAGGCATAGGTTGTTATTTTAATGAAGTAAGATAGGTCCTCAGATTGATTCTCTGGTTGGTGATACCGATTTTGTTTCTGATCCGTTTGCGGTAAAATTCGATGGTTTTATCTGAGAGGTTTAATATTTGGGCAATTTCCTTGGAGGTTTTGCCGTGTCTGACCAGGGTGGCCACCTGGATTTCAGAAGGTGTGAGATTTAAAAATGCCACAGAAAGCCTGCGTAAAAATGGGGAGACAATATCGTTGAGTGTCGACTCCATAATCTCCAGACATCCCTTTTGCCGGTCATTGAGCTGTGTCTGGTGCATTCTTTCAATGTACGGCAGGACAAGTTCTCTGACATTGAGCAGCATCTGTTCTTCCAACAGGGTTTTGTCCTCTTCTCTTTTCTTAAGCAACACCCGCAGCGCCGTATTGACTTCCTCGAGACTTGTAGTCTTATTCTCAAGCTCCCGCGTTCTGTTTTTCACCCGCATTTCAAGCGTATTCTTCTCTTTTTGCTGCCTTGAAATATCGGTGATAACGGCAAAACTGCCTTTAAAATTACCCTGGGCATCAAAATAGGGCGTGGGCGTCATCAGGGTATGAATTTTTGAGCCGTCCTTTTTGGTCCAGACAATTTCATAGGGCCGGGTACTGCCCTTTTTCCTTTTTACCAGTTGATCGGACAAAACTTTTCTGTTTTTCTCATCTAAAAACTGACCAACCTTGACGCCGATGATCTCTTCGCGGGACCTGCCCAACATCTGGCACAGCATCTCATTGGCATAGGTTGTGACCTGATTTTCATCAACTTCACTCAGCCCGTCCCCCATGGTTTCAACCAGTGTGCGATATCGCTGCTCGCTGGTTGATAATGCAATGGCTCTATTGGGTTTTCTTTTCTCTTCCATAATGCATCACGCAATTTTTTTACCGGCAGTCCGGTCTATTTCACGGATAATCCAATCCCCCACCGCCTTTTTACCAGTGGATCCGACTTTGCGGCGAACCAGCTTCAGATCCAGTTCCGCCCGTGCCATGGTTTTATGCCCCCCGGCAGACCCATAGGCAGAAAAAGCTTCTTTGGCGGTATTGCCGGCACCTTTTCGAAGACCGTCGTTTCGAATAATAACAATCAGTTTGTTGTCGAACACCCCTGATATAACACTCCAGTTTACCCGGGCCAGGGTCAAAAAAAAGTCCGCCACCACCACCAGTTCATCCGGTTTGGATGTATTCCCGGCATGAAAAAAGACACGGTTGTGAAAAACCTGCCTGTGTTTTATGGCCTTACCTAAGAAATCAAGATCTTCCTGGGTAAGGGCTGCCCTTTCCACCTTGGTCACGATGTTGTTGTCTGCAAATTTGTACAGATATTGGAATGCCCGAATATCCTTTAAACTGGCCTGCCGGGTAAAATCCGATGTATCTGTTTTAATCCCCAGCATCAAGGCTGCTGCCAGCTTATGGGAGGGTTTTACCTTTTTTGCCTTTAAATATTCAGTCAAAATGGTGGCACAGGCACCATAATCCGATCGGATATCCACGAAGGCCGCCTTGCAGTCTGTCAACGGGTGATGGTCAATAATAACATCAAAATCAAACCCGGTAAATATTTCATTATGATCCGGCTGGGAATCCACTATCACAAACAGATTGTAATCTTCCTTTTTGATGGCGTCCAGCCGGACAAGCCCGGGTTCAGTATACTCAATCATTGCCAGGTTGTCCGGGCGGCTGACTTTGTTGAAATGCGCAATGGTCACCTCTGTGACCTTCCGCCATAAAAGACGTTTAATTGCCATGGCAGATGCAATGGCATCCGGGTCTGCATTGATCACCACCAACACCTTTGATGTGCCGGTAAAAAGGGCAAAAAAGCAATCAAGTTTTTCCCGGTTACTCATATTTAACACCTTTTTTATTTGTACTGAAAAACAAGGTCAGGGTGATAAATGTATAACCAATGATTGCCAGAATCGCAAAAGGCCAGTAAAAAATCCCCAAAGGTGCCATCACGATGGCTGTCAGCCAGTGAATGGCGATCACTGTGGGAGAATGAAGTCTAATGGGAAAATCTTCAAACCGGCAAATAACGGACAGCCCGCAAAGGTTCCATCCGTACAGAGATGCGAAAACATGTGTGTATAAAAGCCATTTGGTCTGCAGCGGATCATACCCCTCCTGCATCTGGAGAATGATATAGGCAATACCGGTGATCGCCGTAAATATTAAAAATCCAATACCGGAGGTTAAAAACAGTTTCTGCTGCATCTTGTCTGCAAAGGTCACGTATAAAAAAAACACCGTAACAACCGCAGTAAACAAGGCTGCGGTAACAAAAATCTGGGGGATAAAGCGTTCAAACAAAATAAAGATAAAAAAGATGATCACGCCTAGGGTGATGGTCCAGAAACAGACCTCCATGATCGATTTGGCCTGGCTGCCTTCTATTTTTTTGAGCATCCCGAAGACAAGGGACAACGTGATCAGGGACAATGGAAAGGAATACCCCAGAAAAAAAGTATTCAGGGTCAGCTTACTCATCGTAACAAGTTTAAAGTATTCATTGTTCAATATCACACAACTGGCCATGAGTATCCCTATTGACAGGCATAACAGGGCCGCCTGATGGAACTTATCAGCAACCAGCACCTCTTTTTTAAAAAAATCCCAGGGTAACAAACCAAATCGCTGGATACGTACTTTTTCCACAAAAAAACACAACAGCAACGACACCAGCAAAGTGATCGGGTAGACAGTGAAAAATGCGGAAAAAGCATAGATCAGTGAAAACAGGAAAAAAAGACGAACCGTCTTGGAGACACGCTTTCTCTGCTGTGTATAATACAATAGGATGCTGCCGCCGGTGCACAGGTTGAAAAGAAAAACATGAAGCCTTTCAAAGCTGTAATGGTCCACGGGGAAATATATATTTATGAACCCAAAGCACAGGGCGATAATCATTAAAGAAGAAAAAAGGACTTTAAGTTTAGCATTCATGTCAATTCTGCCTTGTTGGTTTTTTTATTGTCACCTTTAATAAGTTGATCCTGTCTGCCCAACAAATCTTTCAATGCCGGCAGCAGGGTCTTGTGTTGAAAATCAAATCCATTTTGCAGCAGTTTTTGCGGCAACACCCTGGCGCTTGCCAAAAGAGTTTCTTTGCCCATCTGTCCCCAGAGTAATAGTGCCAGCAGCCTTGGCAGAAAAAAGAAAACCTTTCTGGAAAAAACTTGGGCCAGTGTCTTTGAAAACACCGTATTGGTGACAGGCGCCGGGGCGGTCATATTCACCGGCCCTTTAATGTCCGGCGTATTGATAATGAACAGGATGGCGGAAATAAAATCATCCATACTGATCCAGCTCATGTATTGTTTGCCATCGGCAATCTTTACCCCACATCCCATCTGGAACGGAAGCGCCATCCGGGCCAGGGCGCCCCCTGCCGGTGTCAAAACGATGCCGATCCGAAGTTGAACCGTCCTGATCCCTGCTTTCTGGGCGGCTCTGGACTGATTTTCCCAACGGCGGCAGACCTTTGCAATAAAGCAGGCCCCGTTTTCATCTTCCTCGGTCAGCTGTCTGTCCTCGGCATCACCATAGTACCCAATGGCGGATGACGACAAAAACACCTCGGGCTTTTTCTCTAATTGAATCATTTTTTCAACCAGCAGCCGGGTGGGCCGGGTTCTTGAATGGATAATTCTTCGTTTCTGCTTATTTGTCCAGCGGCCCCTTGAAATATCAATCCCGTTCAGATTGATCACCGCATCAAAATAACCGGCACTCTCAAGATCAAGCTTGCCATTCTCCGGATCCCAGAAAAGCTCATCATCTTGAATACCCGTCTTTTTACGGACCAGCCGGACAACCGTATGACCGCAGGTCTTTAAAAACGGTACCAGTGTTTTGCCAATGGTACCGCTGGCCCCGGAAAGCAATATTCGTTTTTTGTTCGTACCAATAACATGGTTTTCCAGATCATGTTTAAGAATCCTGTGCCGGTAATGAAACATCCGTTCAAACTCTTTTTTCGCATAATTGTAAAACGGATAGCTCAAAAATCCAAACGGCAGTCTGAATTTAACCTCATCGGTCATGAAGGTTTCATCCGCTCCCCGGGCTTCAAACCGGTGAGTATGCTCCCATAAAGAGAACGGTCCTTTTACCTGGCGGTCCCTGAACAACCGGTTTTCTTTATATTCTACGTGGTGCGCCTCCCAGATCATGGGAATCCCGGCCACCCGGATTTCAAAAGTAACACGCACCCCTTTGTCGATGCCATGGCCCTTGCGTTTGATCATCTTTAAAGGCGCCCAGGGTGGTGTCAGCCTCTGGATAGCCCCGTCCCGGGCGTGCCATTTAAATACATGCTCGATTGGTGCATTTACTTTCGTTCTTTTTATATAGATATCAGCCTTCATAAATGAATCTGCCAAATAAATGATTGATTGATTTTACGCGTCTCATATTATATTAATAATCTTCAAGTTAAAACCTTTTTTATAGGGCGTAGAATCAATATCCAGGGCACACTCTTTGCATTCCGTTTCGGATAGTTTATATAAAGAGCAGGCCTTGTTTTAAAACAATTAATTTTCTTAGGAGAAAAAAATATGGAAAAATATGAATGCGTATGCGGATATGTGTATGACCCGGCACAAGGAGATCCTGATAACGGTGTTGATGCGGGAACCGCTTTTGCCGATCTTCCGGAAGACTGGGTATGCCCTTTGTGCGGCGCTACAAAAGATAATTTTGAAATAGTCGATTAGTGACCATTGAATAACAAGCCGAACACGACCCTGACATGAAAGTCGGATTCGGCCAGCGCATAATAAATAAAGTTCCGGCCTAAATTGACCGGGGCGTTGATTCACACAATTAATAGTTTTCAGGAGGCAACCAGCATATGTATAAACCCATTGAAATTGCTGATGGTATATATTCTGTAGGATGTCGGGACTGGGACATTCGTGATTTCCACGGATATTCCACCTATGAAGGAACCACCTATAATGCGTTTTTGATTCTGGGTGAAAAAAACATCCTCATTGACACGGTAAAAGAAAAATTCGCTGATGAGCTTTTAGACAATATTGCACGCATCATTGATCCTAAAAAAATTGATGTTGTTATCAGCAACCACACGGAAATGGATCACTCCGGGGCCATCCCCAAAGTGATGCATAAAATAGGTAAGGACAAACCCATTTACTGCTCAAAAATGGGCGCAAAGAACCTTAAAAGTCACTTTAACAGAGAATTTAATTTCCAGGTCGTGGGGACCGGAGATGAATTGAAAATCGGCAACCGCACCTTCTCTTTTCTCGAGACAAGAATGCTCCACTGGCCTGACAGCATGTTCACATACCTGGTAGATGACGCCATTCTTTTTTCAAGCGATGCCTTTGGTCAGCACTATGCCGGCGACATCTTTTTTGATGATGAAATCGGCGAAGAGATCATCCCGCATGCCAGAAAATATTATGCCAATATCCTGCTCCATTTTTCTCCACGGGTTCAGGCCCTGTTAAAGGACGTGGGAAAAATGAACCTGAAGATCAACATGATCTGCCCGGATCATGGAATTATCTGGCGAAGCAACCCCTCCCGCATCATTGAGGCTTATGACCAGTGGTCCAAACAGGAACCGGCCAGAAAAGTGGTGGTGATCTTTGATTCCATGTGGGAAAGTACCACCAAAATGGCACGTTCCATTACCAGCGGCATTGAATCAGAGGATGTCAACGTTCGTCTGATGAACACCCGCAAATGGCACAGAAGTGACATCATGACTGAAATCATCGATGCCGGCGCCATTGCCGTGGGGTCCCCGACTTTAAACAATAGCATTTTCCCGGTAATCGCCGATGTTATGACCTATATCAAAGGGCTTCGGCCACAAAATAAGATTGCTGCCGCCTTCGGGTCATATGGATGGAGCGGTGAGGCGGTGAAAATATTGAATAAAGATTTTGCCGAGATGAAACTCGATATTATTGATGATGGTGTCAAGGTACAATACGTTCCGGATGACAAGGATCTGGACAGGTGTTTTGAACTGGGTGTCAAAATTGCAAAAACATTAAAAGAAAGATTATCATAGAAAAGTGGGCTCCTGAAATAAGGATTCCCGGAGGAATGAAACATGCCAAACGACTTTAATGCAGAAGATATTTTTGAAATGGCGGTCAAAATAGAACAGAACGGTGCTGTCTTCTACCGAAATGCCGCAAAACTGGTAGATGGCGAAGATCATAAAAAGTTCCTGCTTGAGCTTGCGACAATGGAAGATGAACACGAAAAAACCTTTGCCACAATGAAAAAAGAGCTTGCAGCGGATGAAACGATTTCCACGACATTTGATCCCGAAGATCAGAATGCCCAATACCTGATGGCCTTTGCCAACACCAAAGTGTTTTTCAGAAAAGATATGCCTGAAAACACTTTCCAGGACATTCTGGGCTGCGCCATCCAGACCGAAAAAGACTCAATTGCTTTTTATCTTGGGATGAAGGAAATGGTTCCGGCAAAACTGGGAAAAGAAAGACTGGACGATATTATTAAAGAAGAGATGAGCCACATCCGGCTGCTGGCCGGAAAACTGGCTGAATTCGAATAGATCAGACCTTAAGGTTTCACATGTACAAAAGCCCCTGGTATGTTGCAACATACCAGGGGCTTTTGTTAAATTCATATTCAATCCTGAGTTATCAGGATTTCCAGAGCCCGTGGAGATTGCAATAGGCCCTTGCCACCACTTTTTTGGCATCGGTTTTAAATACGGCCTGAGGCTCGCTGGTCGGAGTAAGCATCTGCCTTTGAACAAACAGGTTATCCTCTGAAGCCAGTTCGATCCATTCGATATAATGATCGTTCCCCATGGGGTGGGCCACACTGCCGACCTTAACCAGGTATCCACCGTCAACAGCCTCTACAACAGGAACATGTTTTTCCACAGCCGCATCAATTGTATTTTCAACGACACGGTCCATGACCTGCCCGCAACACATCACAGGCGGTTTTTCATTATGAAGAACCTGAACAATATTCCCACACTTCTCACATTTGTAAATACCCATCAATTCTGCCATTTTCTTTTTCTCCTATTTCTTGGTTTTTTTGTCGGTCTATCAGCTTTTGGTTATGAAAATCTATTTTGTGCACGCCGGATGTATTTGAATCCAACCCACATTAAACTGTTATAGGTTAAGTAAATTTAATTTTCCAGAGAATTCTGGGACATGCTCGTAGACAATAGCCTGCTCAGTATTTTATTTGCCTGTTTATCTTCTCTTTTGACTACCTGTTTGAATATTGAGGCCATTTGGTAATAAATCTCATTTTGAGACTTTGTTGCGGCATAGGAATCGGATAACCTGTTCGTTGTTGTTCGTGCAAATGCTTTGCCCATACTAAAACCTCCTTTCCTTAGTTTCGTTTAAAGTCTCAAGCACACAATAAGCAAACACCATACCAGAATGAAATCCCGGCAGTTTTGCTGCGAATAAAGGTGACGACACCGAAAAAAAACCTTCTTTACGACAAAAGGAATACAGATTAGACACTCAAGAGACAATCATGTCTCAAAAAATCGTATCAACGTTAATAACAAAAGTGTATCAACAAAAAAAATCGTAATAAAATTATAATATAGAAATTCGACTTGAGATTATTGAATCGTATAGTAGCAGAAAAATATCTTTCATTTCAAGCCTTTATTTCAAAATTTTATTTTTTTTGATTCAAGATGATTTAATCAAAAAATGATCGGCGATATTTTTTTAAAATTGCCCCTGACTCATTTGAAAGTGTATCGCCACGTTCTGCCTGATGGCAGACAGCCACAACACCCCAATAGACCTGTTTCTCATTTTATTTCATCCGGCCGGCCGCTATCGGCAAAAGAGATCCATTAAGCTACCCATGATAAAGAGAAACGCCACCGCCATGATGCATTTCATGGGGCATCATATCTGCCACTGCCGGTGGTATGAAACTTGTATAGTTAAGCGGCTAAGGATCGGCTCCAAAATTACTTAGGGGCAAAGCTGTGCATTGCCTTACTTGAATTTTTGTTTTTAAAACACCCAATCTTTTAAGGGGTTTTGGAAACAATTTAGATCAAGTTATTTTGGTACGATTCCAAAGGCAAATGAGGTTATTGCGCGTACGGCATTTTTAAAAAACACAGACACCCCAAACCGCTTAAAGGAGAAAAAAGTGAAAATTGACATTAAAAAAAATCTGGTTGAATTCACCCCTGAATCTGCAGACGAGAAAAAACAGCTCGAAATCTTATGGAAAACCGTTGTGGACTGTGCAAGGTTCAATAAAAAACTGGTGGCCGTAGGAAAGTATATCCCTGCAGAAGATACATTTGCCAGATTTGCCATTGAGGGGGGGGATACCGTGGACACAACCGGCGACGGGTATCCGGAGATTTACGCTGACGAAGACTGCCGGTGTTATTGCCAGACCTGTAATAAGTATGTTGAATTAAAAAAAGGGGACAGGATTCCCCCCTGCTGCGGCAAACTCATGGAAGTATTAGATTAGACCTCAGCGTTGCAAAAGTCGTAAAGGTTTCAGCTTCAAGGCATCAATGCTGAAGCTGTAGGGACCTACCACAAAGTATTGATAACGAAGAAGATGGAGCCTTTACGACTTTCCCTTTGGGTAAAAAATATAACAGGAAAACATTCTTTTTATGATTGCACTTGGAGAGGATTCATGGCCAGTGTAGTAAAATCCTCAAAGCCGTCTATTATTAACATTTTTACATTATTTTGGTACCTTTTTTATGCAACGCTGAGGTAGAGTCTCTATGGGATTAAAATTTTCGTATGCACCTTGAAAATAAGCTGCGAAAATTCTAATCCGCCCCATTGATTAGGACACGGCCGCATCCGACACAAACGCAAAAAACAATTGTTTCAATGTCTCATCAAAGATCCCATCCCTGCCTGAGAATATCGATATTTTTGACAAGCAGCGACAGATACGCTTCTTCCATTGCAATCATCGGCACATCTTTTTTACGAAGCCATTCCGACAGCCAGGCAAACCGCAGTGCAATCAAATACTCAGGGAAATATTTCCATCCTTTTTCACTGAACAGATTTTTCTCTTTAAGCCGTGAAATAAAGGTCATGACCATGGGTTGCCCCAGCCCAGCAGGGTCTTCAATACCGGCACACCCCACAAGGTTGGCGGCATCATAGATATCGGGTTTGATCCCTGTAAATTCCCAGTCTATCACCGCGTTTACTTTCTGATCGTTCCATATTACATTTAACGGATGCAGATCCCCGTGGCAAAAGCCTGAGGGCAGACAATCATGAACATCCATAAATTTATTCTCAAGAAAGTTTAAGATCGGACAAAAGGCATCATATACTTTGGGATCGTGATCCTTCATTTGTCTGAACAGCGTGTAAATATATGATTTAATGGAAAACGGATCAAAATCAATGATCGAGTCGATCCCCTTTGCCGCATCATCCAGACAGATAAGAAATTCAGCAAAATTTTTCCCTATCTTAGAAGCGTTCAGGTATTGCGGTCGATGGATTCCACTTGAAAGGTGGAACCTGGAAAGCTGGTAACAGGCGCCCTTGAAAAATGGCAAAAACTCATCATCTTTGCTTTTCTTGTATACTACCGCCTGGTACAATCCCCGGCCATTGAGATAATCCACGGCTTTGGCCACCCGGTCACGCAGGGCAAACCTGTCTTTGGGTAACTTTTCCAACAGGAAGAGTCCTTGTTGCCTGTCCTGAATCACCACACGCGAAATTGTCCGCTCGGGACTGCCTTCTATGGAGAAATCCCGGCGGACAACATCAAGTTCAATTCGCCACTGCTGCTTCAACCAAAGCGCAAACCGGTCAGGATCATCATAGAATTCTTGCAATGTGGGTTTCCAACTGGTCTTTGGGGATGGCTCCAACAAGCGTATCAATAACCTTGCCGTCTTTCATAAGCAAAATGGTCGGCACACTGGTGATCGCAAAACGGGCTCCCACTGCGGAATTGTCATCCAGATTCAATTTGACGACTTTCAGCCGGCCGCGGTATGCGGCTGCCAACTGATCCAAAACGGGTGCAAATGCCCTGCAGGGGCCGCACCACGGTGCCCAGCAATCCACCATTACCGGCATGGAAGATCCCATAACCTCCCTGTCGAATGTAGCGTCAGTCACCGTAAACGGCTGACTTAAAAGATGAACCGGCAATGGCTGTTTGCACTTACCGCACGTGGGAGTATCATCGATCCGTGCTGCGGGAATCCTGTTTTTTGCATTGCATGAAGAACATGCCAAAATATAATTTTTGTCGCTCATGATCTAAATTCCTAAATCAATGCGGTAATACTCTTTCCATACTCCTGGGCTGCCTGGATACCGCCCTGGACCCAGCTTGCCTTGAGCATCAGGGGACCTGATACCATTTTCATCTGGTAAATATGCTCCATGGTATCAAAAATTCTTCCAGGCGCTTCACCACTCCAGCCATATGCCCCAAACGCGCCGCCGGGTTTGCCTTCAAGCTCAGCGCGTTCGGCAATAAACAGGATCTGTTTCATGGACGTAATCATCTCCCCGTGGTAGGTTGCCGATCCAAAAGCATATCCGTCAAACCCCATTAAATCTTCTTCACTTTTTATCTCGCTTGTTTTTTTAACCACGGCTTCATGCCCTGAAATTCTAATACCTTCAGCGATCAGATCTGCGATACCTTTTGTTTCATCTGCACGGCTTGCATATACGATCAAAACGTTTCCCATACTTCCTCCTTTAAAATAATTTTCAGATTTTCTATTTCTTTTGTATTGTTCGGCTTTGCTGAGTATAAGATATCCAAATTAAAATCAGATCCTGACCAGAATATCATTCATTCACTGTTTGTCAAAGCGGTTTTCATATCGTGATTTGTTTTGGCAATTCCAGCCCTCCATGAAGTGCAGTTATCTTTTACATATCTATTGCTTAACTTGTTTAGCAAAATCCAGGCCACGGTTGACTGTCGCAGGTTCAATTTTCCGGATAAAAACATCATTTTTGAGCAATTTATTTTGCCTTGCAAATGTGGTATAAATCATGCATTGTTGGTTATCTGAACAAAACCCCCAAATACGTGGTGTTTCGTTAACTTAGAACTTATTATCAAGGAGATTTAAATGGCCGATGAGAAAACAACGCTTTACGCATTGAGCACCTGCAGCCATTGCAAGTCAACAAAGCGGCTCCTTTCAGAATGCAATGTCGAGTATGACTATATTGAGGTGGACGATTTTGAAGGCGATGAGCGCAAAGCCATTTTAGCAGATATCAAAGAACTCAACCCCAGATGTTCTTTTCCTACTATAAAAATCAATGATACCGTCGTCGTAGGATTCAAAGAAAAACAAATCAAGGAGGCATTGGGCATAAAAGAATGAAAGTTGACCAATTATATGCTGCATTGAAAAAATCACAGGAAGCAAAAGGTATTTATTTTAATAAAGATAAGGACCTGGTTTTCGAGTTATTGGAGTCCCTGATTCTTAACAAGGACCGGTACGGATACATGGCATGCCCCTGTCGCCTGGCCTGCGGCGACAGGGAAAACGACAAAGACATTGTCTGCCCTTGTGTTTACCGTGCCCCGGATCTTGAAGAATTCGGTGCCTGTTATTGCGGACTGTATATATCCCGTGCCCTTCACAATAGCGAAAGGGAATCGGAATACGTCCCGGAAAGAAGACCCCCTGAAAAAATATTTTAACTATTTTAAAGGAGAGATCCATGGATGAGTGTATACCTGTACAACCGAATACCGGCCTACGCGGCGTAAATGTCGCCAGTTCCAAAATCTGTGACGTCATCGGCAAGGAAGGCAAACTGATCTATCGCGGTTTTTTAATTGAGGATCTTGCCAAAAAAGCCACATTTGAAGAGATCTGTTTTCTTTTGCTGTACGAACGGCTCCCTAAAGAACAGGAGCTTTCAGATTTCAAACAGAGCCTGGCTCAAAAAAGGAATATTCCGGATAATGTCATTTCATTTTTAAAATCACTGCCACCGGATATGAACCCCATGGATGTACTGCAGATGGCCACGCCGCTGCTTATCCAGAATGATCCCAATGCCGGCAAGTCTGAAATGGAACATGTTCTTTTCAGTTCTGAAAACCTGATTGCTGGCATGGCAACCATCACTGCGGCCTGGGATCGTATCCGCAACAAAAAAGAGTTTGTGGCACCGGATCCTGAACTGTCCCATGCTGCCAACTTCCTGTATATGTTAAAAGGTGAAAAACCCGATGACGAAATCACCCATTTCTTTGATACCGGGTTATTGCTGCATGCAGAGCACTCTTTTAACGCATCCACATTTACGGCCCGGCAGGTGGCATCCACAAGAGCCCATATTTATGCTGCCATTTCCGGTGCCATTGGATCTCTTTCCGGCGCACTTCACGGCGGTGCCAATGTCCGGGTCATGAAAATGCTCAAGGAGATCGGTTCTGTGGATAAAATTGACGGGTATATCCAAAATATCCTGGATTCCGGTGGCCTTATCATGGGACTTGGCCATGCCGTATATCAGACAGATGACCCGCGCGCCATCATTTTAAAACCCATGAGCAAAAGAATGGGTGAGTTGTCCGGAGACCTTCGCTGGTACGAACTGACCAAAGAACTAGAAGTAAAGGGCAAAGCCGCGTTTAAGGCTAAAAAGAGTCGGGATATTTTCTGCAATGTCGATTTTTACAGTGCCTCGCTGTTCTACAGCATGGGCATTGCCACCGACCTTTTTTCACCTCTGTTTGCCATCTCACGGATCAGCGGCTGGGCAGCCCATGTCATTGAAGAACAATTTGCCATGGCTGCGCCCAAACCCTCTTTATACAGACCGGGTGCCGAATATGTAGGCGACTACTGCGGTCCGGACGAATGCGTATTTGTTGATATTGAAGATCGATAATAACAAGGAAATTATATGAAAGTTTGGCAATGTACTGTCTGTAAATATATTCACAAAGGGGAGGAACCCCCTGAAAAATGCCCTGTTTGCGGAGTTCCAGCCAGCAAATTTGTGGAAATTGATGAGGCATCCATCCCGGAAAAAAAACCGCGACGGAGAAAACCGGCTGCTGAGGCAGCAACCGTATCCGATCCCGTACCACCAAAGAGAGAGGGACCGCCGGCACCGGAGCCTGTAAATCTTAGCCTCAAAGACAAAGCAGAATCTTTGTTGGTTACCCATCATGCCCACCCGGTATCGGTGCATACACCCAATGGAGTACTGCCCATGGCCGTGGTCCTGTACATCCTGGCCTGGCTATTTGACGCACCGATGCTGGCAAAAGCCGCGATGATATCCCAGGTATTCGTTATTTTATCCCTGCCCTTTGTCATCTTCACCGGCACCCTTGAATGGCGTAAAAAATACAATGCTGCCATGACCCCGATATTCAAGCTTAAAATAGTGGCAGCCGCATTGACCAGTGCCACATGCATCATCACCTTGGTCTGGTTCTTAGTCGACCCTGCAATTTTAAGCAGCTCAAAAGCATGGGTTTTTATTCTGATCAATGTAATGATGCTTATCTTTGCCGGTACTGCTGGGCATATAGGCGGGAAACTTGTGTTTAAAGACTAAATAATTTATCGGTGTTTTATTAACCATACACAAAGGGGGCCTGCACACAGGCCCCCTTTGTTATTGATTTTTTCATATTGGAATATCAGATTTCAATTTCAATCCCCACCGGGCAATGGTCCGACCCGAACACCTCGTTATCAATAAAAGCGTGTTTTACCTGGCCGTTATCGATCAGGTCCCGGGTGACGAAAAAGTAGTCAATACGCCATCCGGCATTGTTTTTCCTGGCGTTAAAACGGTATGACCACCACGAATACTTTATGGTTTCAGGGTTAAAATGGCGAAAGGTATCCACATATCCCTGGTCCACCATTCGATCCAGCACATCCCTTTCGATCCGAAGGAACCCGGAGCGCTTGGAATTGGGGCCGGGGTTTTTCAGGTCAATCTCATTGTGGGCCGTATTGAAATCACCGGCAATAACCAGGCTTTTTCCTTTGTCGCGCAAGGATTGGGCATAGGATAAAAACCAGTCGTAAAAATCCAGCTTGTACTGCAATCTTTCTTCATTCATCTGGCCGTTGGGAAAATAGATATTAAATAATATAAACGCCCCATAATCCATCTCAATGACCCGTCCCTCCTGATCAAATTGCGGCATATCAAACGCTGTTGTTACCTTGGCAGGACTGTCCTTGGTAAATGCGGCCACACCGCTGTACCCTTTTTTTACGGTGGAATAGGACCAGAAAGATTTATATGAAAGAAGTTTGATCATATCTTCGGTTCGCTGGTTTTCCTGCAGCTTTGTTTCCTGTAACAGGAGAATATCCGGATCCAGATCAGATACAATTGATTTAAACTCTTTTTTCATTACCGCCCGAAGGCCGTTTACATTCCATGATATAATCTTAATCGTTTTCTTGTCTGACATCAGTAATTTTTTCCTTTTCTTTGCTTATCCTCAAGACCTGCCCGCATAAGATGCTTGGGTTTTGGCCCCACATCCCTGTCTCATGATACAGGGGTGTCCCGGCACACAGGTGTTGTTGACTCACTCTTGCTTGCCGGTTTTGGTGAGGATGATTCTCGCGTCTGCCACCACGCATCGATTTTTTGTGCATATTACCGGGTTCATATCGATGGAATCAACCCGGGATTCAAGATCCATGACAAGACTTGAAAACAGAACCATCAGACGGGACAAGGCTTCCATATTGATACCCGCAGATCCCCGGTGTCCGAAAATAATCTGATTTGCCTGAAGCGATTGGGCCATTGACAATGCATCCCCTGGTTTTAAAGGTGCCATGCGAATGGCGGTATCATTATAGATTTCAACAGCAGTGCCCCCCACCCCAAGCACAATGACAGGACCAAACTGATAATCGTTTTTTGACCCGACAATCACTTCAATACCATCCACCATTTCCTCAACCAGCACGCTGTTGCAGCCGGGCAGTTTTAAAAGCCGCTTCATCTGTATTTCAAGGTCTTTTTTTGTAGAAACACCTGTCACCACGGCGTTAACCTCGGTTTTATGAAGTATCTCTTTGGATACAGCCTTGATAACAACAGAAGATCCAAGATCATTTAAAAACTGTGTGGCAGTGTCCATGGAATCGGTAACAATGGAGGACGGGACATCCAGGCCAATGCGTTTCATGATCGATTTTGCATCGGGCTCCAGCACCCATCCCTGGGTTGTACTGTTGTCGATGATCTGTTTAATCTCTTTTTTTAGCATGGTCTGCACCTTTTCAATGCCTTTGCCATTAAAACCGCACCGTCAACGGACGATGCCACCGGTATATTGTTCAGTTCAAACCCTTCAATGATAATTTTATACTTATCCTCGTTGGGAACATAGGCGATCATGGGCTTACCCTCGTTTCTGGCCACCTGGCTGAGTTTGGCCCCGATATCGGCAGACACCCCTGGAGAATAAGGGATTAAAAGGGCGAGGATACATTCAATATTTTTATCCCTGGACAGGTGCCTGACCGTGGTCACGATATCGCTGTCCCTGGCGCTGCCGGTCAGATCCAGAGGATTGACCAGGGAGACAATATTCTGGATTCCCGGATGAATTTTTTCCTTGATCGTTTCAATGGTTCTATTTTCCAGACCGGGAATCGTCATGCCATGAAGCTCACAGGCGTCTGCCGCGATAACGCCATGGCCGCCGCTCAATGAAATAATCCCGACATTTCCGTTGATCCCTTTTGGATAACAGCTTAAGGATTCACAAAAGGATGTCAGCTCATACTCATTATCTGCCTCAGCCACACAATGCTGTTTCATGACCTGTGAAAAAACCTGGTAATCTCCGGCCAAAGAGGCGGTATGACTCGAGGCCGCTTCCATACCCGCAGTGCTTTTACCGGCCTTTAAAACCACCACCGGTTTGGTGCAGCGCTCGGCCTGTTTAATAAACTGGCGGCCTTCTCCTTTTTCAAATCCTTCAATATAAAATGCGATCACCTTTGTGCCCAGGTCCTGCTCAAACCATTGCAGCATATCTGTCTCCCGGATATGGGCCTTATTGCCGATACTTACGGCCAGGGATACACCGATCCCCTGCCCTGCAAACTTTACCATCTGATCCACAAGAACGCCGCCGCTCTGACTGACAAACCCGATATTTCCTTTTTTAGGACGAATAATGCGTTCGCCGGGCAGAAAAAAGGTATCCACATAATCCGGTGCATAAATCCCCAGACAATTAGGACCCACAATGGGGAAAGATGCTTTTTTGGCCATATCAATCATACGATCCTGCATATCGGCGTTACCGGATTCGGCAAACCCGCCGGAAATGATCACTGCCCCGCCCACACCTTTTTTGATACATTGCTCAACCACGGACGACACATATTCTGCCCGGACCGCAATCACGGCAAGATCGATTTGCGCATCTATCTGCCCGACACTTTCATAAAGGGCTTCGCGATTGAGAATCCCCCCTTTGGGATTGACAGGATAGGTCTTCACAGGGTATCTGAGATGATTTTTATTATAAATCACGTTGGCAGGATGATTGTCCTGCGACGTGGATACACCGATGACTGCCATACTTGATGGTCGGAAAAGACATTTTAAATCCACTGTTATTCCTTTTGCCTTAAAATAGTTGTCATGCTTAAACCCAATTAAGTTGATTGATCATTTTTTTGATGAAATGCACAGCAATAAAGATGCCACCGTCTTTAACCTTTCATGGTTTAGGAATCGTTACAAAATAACTTGATCTAAATTGTTTCCTAAAGCCCTCAAAAGCCAGGGCATTTTGAAAACAAAAGTTCAAGTAATCTTTTAGCAGATCCTTAAACGCGACAGGCATCGGAATTATTTTTTACCAAAGTTTAAGTGACTAAAGTGATTCTCAAAAATATTTGCCACAAAAAACCATATAAGAAAAGAATCACCTAAAAGCAAATCGACTGCCCCTCAACTATCTTTAAAGTTTGAATGATAGAAAACCATACGCATGTATCGGAACGTATTTCTACGATTTGCTGTAGAACATTATCCGCCGCATTTTTTCAGCGGTCAAATCGTACAACGATATCTTCAAATTCTTTTCACCATTTAGACGGCGAAAGGGTTTGTGTTGTGTCAAAATACCCAAAAGGGATTAAAAGAGGAATATAAAAATTATCCGGAATACAAAATTCATATAGTTCTGTCAGGATAATAAGATTTCAGGGCCAAAGATTGAATGAAGAAGGACCTTTTGACGCCAATTTGATCAAAATTCATTCATCCGCCCTGTTGAAAAAAGGACTGATATTGCATATCAGTCCTTTTTTTTTATTTGATCGATTTAATTATCCTGGTCTGCCAGGTAATCATCATACATTTTTTCCAGACCCAGTTTATGTTTTGCTTCTTCCTGAACCAGAATAAGCATGACTTTTTTAACATCTTCATCCGAGGTCTGATCTGCCAGCATGGTATACAATTTTACAGCTTTCTCTTCTCTTTTCATTGCAAGCTTGAGAATTTCAGGCATGGGCATGCCTGCTTCATATTCAATTTCCACCATGTAATCACTGATTTTCAGATCCGGAATCTTTTTGAATTCATAAGAATCAATCTTTACTTTATTGCCTGAAATATCTGAAAGAAGCGCAACATGTTTTTCTTCTTCTTTTGCAAATGCTTCAAAGGTTTCTTTCAAAGATGCCCGAGTGGCCTCTTTGGACAGCATCGTATAAAATTCAACAGCATCTTTTTCCCTGTCAGTAGCAAATTCCAGTATTTCATCGACAGATCCAAACTCCATGTTTTCTCTCCTTATAGTAAGCGGTTATAAATATTACTTTTCAATCACTCAATATCTAAACAATCAAAATTAAAACAAATTACAACTTGCAACCCACTTTGTGAACAAGTAAATATCATTTATATATATGATATACCAGTCAATGATCAATTAAAATTTCAATTTTTTACAATATCGTTCAAGGCAGACACAACATCCGGGAATTCAAAGGAAAAACCACCGGACTGAAGATTATCCGGTATTGCCTTCTGGCTTTGCAGTAAAGAGGCGCCGAGTTCACCCATCAAAAGTTTAATCATAAAGGCCGGCGCCGGCATAAAACCTGGCCGGTTCAACGCGGCCCCCAGCATCTTTGCAAATTCTTTCTGGCGGACAGGCAAAGGGCCGGTAAAATTAAATACGCCATATTGATCCTCATTTTCAATAAGCCATGCTACGGCCCGGGTAAGGTCCGTGATATGAATCCACGGGAACCAGTGGTTCCCGCTTCCCAAAGGCCCGCCAACAAACATTTTGAATGCCGGCAGCATCTTTGACAATGCCCCGCCGTTGCCCAGAACCACTCCGAACCGCAGGATCGACACACGGGCGCCTTTTTGCTCAGCCTGAAGCGCTTGTTTTTCCCAAATCCTGCAGACATCGGCCAAAAACCCCTGGCCGGGTGGTGACGTTTCTGTCAGAACAGTTTCTTTGCAATCCCCGTATATTCCCACAGCAGAGGCATTTAACAAAACCTGATCCCTTCCCTTTGCCAGAGCGTCAACCACATTTTGTGTCGTCATTACCCGCGAGTCGTAAATGGCCTGCTTATATTTTTTAGTCCAGTATCGGAAAATATTTCTGCCGGCAAGATTGATAACGACATGGGCCTGTTCCACCTGCTTCTGCCAGACACCCGGTTGGGTCGTGTCCGCCGACACCCACTGAAAATGATCATGCGTATCTGAAAAAGGATGTGTGCCGGATGTACCCATCCCCGTGACATGATGACCCTGTTCTAAAAAATGCTCTGAAAGGACTTTCCCGACAAATCCGGATGCCCCGGTTATCACTATTCGTTTCATAGGATGATCCCATTCATGATTACTGGTTGTCTTTAAAGCTAAGTCCTTTTTACCGGTTCTCAATACTAAGGATCGCAAATTTTATAAACTGAACGAAATTGCTTGTCTTTTGGTCCATCTACCGCGTTGCATCAAAGGCCCGATACTCCCTGTATTGAACCTTTGATGTGCCTTGTAGCTGAACCAAAATCTTGCGCTATTTCAGTTCAGCTTATTTCATTCACAGTCCTTATTAAAAATTACTTGGACTTTCCATGTGAGATAATTTACTATTATCAGGTGATATCAAACAACTTCCAAGGCTGTTAATTATGTCATCTGATCAATTAAAAAAATACCCTTCATACCAAAGCCTCTTTGAAAACTCATACTCTGTCATGCTCATCATTGACCCTGACAAAAGAGTCATTCTTGATGCAAACAAAGCGGCTGTTTCGTTTTATGGGTATTCAAAAAAACAGATGATCGGTAAAAAAGTAACCGATATCAATACCCTTTCCGAAGATCAGATAAAACAGGAGATACAAAGGGCCAAACAGCTTAAACGAAATTATTTCCATTTCAAACACCGGCTTAAAAATGATCAGATAAAAGACGTCGAGGTTTACAGTGGTCCGATTGAGTATCAAAACAAAATGGTGCTCTGCTCCATAATCCATGACATCAGTGAAAAAAAAGAAGCCCAGCGCACACTTAAAAAAAGTGAAAGTACGATCCGGGCAATGATAAATGCCACCCAAAGTCTGGTCTACCTTTTTGATATTAAAGGCAACATCATCAATTTAAACACCCCGGGCGCCCTGTTGTTCAATAAAAGCCCCCAGGAGATGATCGGAAAAAATTTTAAAACATTTTTTGGTGAGAACGATTTCTCGCGATTGCGGCTGATGGTTGAGGAAGTTGCCCAAACCCATGAACCGATCAGCTACCAGAAGGATCGTGACAATCGATATTTTGATGTTCAATTGTATCCGGTATTTAATTCAGCCAACCAGGTGGACAGGATCTGTGTATTTGCCAACGACATTACAGATTTAAAAATGTCTGAAAAAGTAATTGCTGCGGTGGAAACAGCCGGCGGGATCTGCCATGAAATGAATCAGCCACTACAGGTCATTCTTGGAAACCTTGAAATCCTGAAAATGAACCTGGAGGCCGATGATCCGAATATTGAAGTGATCGACATCCTGCTGGCCCAGACGGGAAAACTGGGAGGGATTACCAAGAAACTGACCAATATCACCCGGTATGAAACCAAAGCGTACATCAAGGGAACAATCTTTGACATAGACAGCTCTTCCAAATCCGGCAAAACAGCTAAATGACATACCCTGAAACTTCCCTGTCACCGGAACGTTGTCCCTTCTGCAATTTCGACGCCCTGCCTGTTGCGAAAGAAAACAAGACCGCTTTTGTCATCCCTGACAGCTCTCCTGTCAGCCGGCATCACTTTCTCATTATTCCCAAACGTCATACGGGTGACTACTTTGACTTGAACTTAGAAGAATTATGTGACTGTCACAAATTGATAGCTGCCCTGAAAACCATAATTTTAGAAAAGGACCCTTTTGTTGACGGATTCAACATCGGCACCAATTGCGGGCAAACTGCCGGACAGACTGTTTTTCATATGCACATTCACCTGATCCCCAGAAGAAAAAACGACACCCCTCATCCCAGGGGCGGGGTCAGGGGTGTGCTTCCGGATAAAATGGATTATTAAAAATTATGAATCGATCTTCTTTTTCAACTCCTCAATCAAGATATCAAACGAATTGTTTTGTAAAATTTCATCAAACTGGGTTCGATAATTTTTTATCAGGCTGACCCCTTCAATCAGCATGTCGTAAACCATCCAGTTGTCGCTGCCGGCATTGAACATCCTGTATTCCACAGGGATTTTAACTTCCTCGGTATGAATTTCAGAATAGATCTTGGCTTTTTTCTTAGATACGAACTCACCGGTATATTCTATTTTTTCATTGGTATACGATTCAATCTTATTGACATAGGTTTCTTCTAAAAGTTTACCGAACAGTTCAACAAAAACCTTTTGCTGATCCGGTGTAATGACTTTCCAGTGCCTGGCCAGACTGAACTGGGACATTTTTTTAAAACTGAACCGTTCATCAATGGCTGCGCGCAGCGCTTTACGTCTCGGGATGATCTGATCTTCACCCTTCAGGGACGGATCTTTTAAAATCTGCAAAATTTTTTCAATACTGTTTTTTAACTGCTCCTGGGCAGGAGAGGCGGACACATTGGCTGCCGGCAATACCATTACCAGGCAGAAAAAAATAAGAACAACAAGTTTTACAGGTTTCATTTCACCCTCTTTTAGTTTTGCTTTCTTTTAGGACAATGCCAGCAATGCGCTGTCCACATCCTTTTTAATTGTGAACACTTTCTCCAGTTTGGTCAGGGAAAGCGCGTTCATGACATTGGCTCCCAATCCTGTCAGGACAAATGCCTTATCCACCTTTTTGCTCCATTGAAGCCCTTCCACAAGGGTTGCAATGCCCGAACTGTCCATGAAAGAGACACCGGAAAGGTTGACAATAATCCCTTTGAGTCCTTTTTCAAACATCGGCACGAGTGTATCCCGCAAACCTGGTGATGTGAACATATCTATATCACCTTCAACCAGAATGATGCCAACATTGTCCTTTTCACTGCTTTTAATTTTAAATCCCATAATCTCTATTTCTTAAAAATATATTTACTGACCAATTCCTCAAGGCTGATAGCGGATTCCGTATCCATCAACGAATCATTCTCCCCTAAAAGCTCATCAGATCCCCCTGGTGACAATTTGACAAATTTATCGCCAATGACGCCCTTGGTGCGGATAGAAGCAATGGTATCATCGGTGATCTGCGTCCCTTTTCTTATTTCCATCTGTACAAGAGCCTGGTTTTCCTCAAGAGAAATCCGCTTCACCTTTCCCACCGGCACACCGGCAATTTCCACAGATGCCCCGACCTCAAGCCCTTCAATGGACCCGAATGATGCACTGATGTTATAATCTCCGGATCTAAAAAGGTTAACGCCTCCCAGGTTGACGGACAAATAGACCAGACACAGAATGCCTGCAATCATGAAAATGCCGACTGAAATTTCTGTTTTTTTCCCGTACATAATTCGTTTAAATCCTAGAGTAATAAAGATGTCAAGATATAATCCACAATCAGGATTGAAAGGGACGTTATCACAACCGTATTGGTAGTGGCCCGGCTCACTCCTTCCGTGGTAGGCTCTGCCGTAAAGCCCATGAATGCCGCAATCCATGTAATCAGCATACCAAAGCAAAACGATTTAAGGATTCCCCCCCAGATATCGGTAAACGATACCGCTGCCATCATTTTCCCGAAGTACGCGCCTTCATTCACGCCAAGCAGTTTTACCCCGACAAGATACCCCCCGCCGATCCCGACCAGATCAAAAAAGGCAGTGAGCAGGGGCAAAGAAATAATACCGGCCAGAATTTTCGGGCTGATCACATATTTCAGCGGATCAACCGCCATCATTTCAAGCGCAGGAAACTGATCCGTGATTTTCATGATGCCAATCTCGGCTGCGATGGCAGAACCGGCCCGGCCGGTCACCATCAGGGCACATAAAACAGGCCCCAACTCCCGGATGATGGAAAGCGCCACCATCACTCCCAGTGCGGCTTCCGCACCAAACTGGCTCAAGGAGTAATATCCTTGAAGCCCCAGTACCATTCCGGTAAAAAGTGCGGTTACAAAAACAATTAAAAAAGATTTTGAGCCGACAAACTCAATCTCTTTTAAAAGCCGCTTAAACCTGAAAGGCGGTAAAAAAGCCTGGAATATGGACAGGCATAAGAAAATGCCGCTTTGACCCAGCACTTGTACCCGTTTGATCGTGTAGCGCCCAATCGCGGCTGTTGTCTCCAAACTCAAGTAATCAATCTCCTTTAATCAAAGAGGATATCATCAAGATAGTTTTTATCTGTCCGTGTAAACGGAATCGGACCTTCGGGCTGGCCATTTATAAATTGAACCACCCTAGGATCGGTGCTGTTTCGAATTTCGTCCACGGTTCCCTTGGCAATAATCTCTCCGTAAAACAGAATAATAATATTATCCGCAATTCTGAAACAGGACTCTATATCATGGGACACCACAACCGAGGTAATGTTCAGTTTTTGATTCAAATCCCGGATCAATTTGTCTATCACACCGGTTGAAATGGGATCAAGACCGGAGGTGGGTTCATCATAAAAAATAATTTTGGGATCCATGACAATGGCCCGCGCCAGTCCCACCCGTTTCATCATGCCGCCGGACAATTGCGAGGGCATCAGTTTTTCGGTTCCCCGCAGCCCTACCATTTCAAGTTTCATGGTAACAATGGTTTTTATGATATTTTCGGCAATTCGTGTATGCTCTCGCAAGGGAAATGCAATATTCTCGTAAATATTCAGATAGTTAAACAGGGCGGACCCTTGAAACAGCATGCCCATTTTTTTGCGCAGATTATACAAGTCGGTCCGGCTTAAACTTGTCAGATCCCTGCCGTCAAAATAGACCGATCCTGAGTCCGGTTTTTCAAGTCCTGTTAACTGTCTGAGCAACGTACTTTTTCCAGACCCGCTGCCCCCTAAAATGACCGTGACTTTCCCTTTTTCAAAATGACAATTGAGATTATTTGAGGCGGTAATGCTGCCATATTTCTTAACAAGATTTTCAACTTTAATCATAAGTTTCGCATGTCTCTTGTCTCATATTTCAGCCGGACGTTGATGGTAACCTTTTGAGTAAAACAAAGATAGCCTACCGGTTTTAAGGTGTCAACGATAAATCCCCCTGGCCCAAAAAGCGGGCAATGCTTGGTTCCCGGGCATCCATCAGATAATCTGCATGCCTGCTGCAAAACTATGGAACTCCTTTGACCCGGCTATTTCATGAAATATCCGGCATTCAACAACCAGTCCCCAAGAGGCCATGGGACAGTCATCTTGAGCGATAATGCCTGGTTTTTTGATTACGGCACAGATGACAATGATTGACAAAAATAGCAAGGCTTTATATAAAATTCTGGTATGACAATGGAGAATTACAATCCCCAAAATATGATCACGGATCATTCATTTGATCTGAGTGCCTGTATCAGAAAAGTCGAACGATTATCCAATTGTATTGAAATAGCCAACCTTATCAATTCGGAACTTTCCATTGGCAAACTTTTGTCCAATGTCATGGAAACCACACAAAAAGCATTTAATGCGGATGCTGCCAGCCTGCTTTTACTGGATGAAAAAACCGGCGACCTGACATTCCAGATTGCCTTAAGCGAAGTGGGCGATGAAATAAAAGAGCTTTACCGGCTGAAAAAGGGGCAGGGAATCGGCGGTCTGGTGGCACAGACCGGAGATCCCATCAACCTGGCAGATGCCTATGATCACCCCCAATTTTCCAGGGACTATGATAAAAAAACAAACTATCGGACACGGGCCATGCTCTGTGTCCCCTTAAAGATCCGTGGCAGGATCATTGGGGTTATCCAGGTGATTAACAAACTTGCAGAACCCTTTGTTTTTACAAATGATGAACTTGAAATGCTTGCCACCATTGCCAGCAGCGCCGCCGTTGCCATTGACACGGCCAAGATGCATAAAATCATTCTCAAACGGGAAACCCTTGAACGGGATTTAAAGCTGGCCCGGGAAGTTCAGGAGAGCTTTTTACCCAAAGATCTGCCGCAGATTGATAACTACCGGTTTGATGCTGCCATGCATCCGGCGCTTGAAATCGGTGGGGATTTTTATAATTTTTTCAAGCTGCCGGCCAACAAGCTGGGGATTGTTCTGGGCGATGTTTCCGGAAAAGGAATTTCTGCCTCTCTTTTTATGGCACGGCTCTCTTCTGATCTGCAATACTACACTCTGCTCTATCCTGAACCTGGACAGCTTTTAACTCAGATCAATACGGTTCTTTATGAACGGACCAAAAGGGGCATGTTTGTCACCCTGATCTATATCCTGCTTGACACGGTGGAAAACAAAATACAGGTGGCCAATGCCGGTCACCTGTCGCCTGTTTATTCAGATGAGTTGGGGACACTGTCTTTACAGGACAACAGTATCAAAGGGCCGCCTCTGGGTATCATGCCGGACATAAATTATGAACACAAAACCTTTGAGATTGAATCCGGGTCCAGTCTCTGTCTTTATACGGACGGTGTCATCGAGGCAAAAAATGAATCCGGACAACTATTTGGTATAAAAAGGCTTTTACAAACCATAGGTGCACAACCCAATGACCCAAAAACAATCGTCACAAACATCACCCGCTCGGTGGATCGTTTCACAACCACGGAAGGCCGAAGTGATGATTTAACACTTTTAACCTTTAGTGTGGGATAACGATTCGACTATGGATTTCAAACCCGTTCATCTAACGGTTACGTCCCATCCGGAATGCTTAAAGCAGATCCGGAGCCTGATGACCGATGTATCAGGCAGCCTGAAGCTTGGCCAGAAAGAAACGGCAGATATTATTCTTGCCGTGGATGAAGCCTGCTCAAATATCATGCGCCATGGATACCACAATGATACCTCCCGGCAGATACACCTGACCATACGCCGGGAAAAAGATGAGCTGATCATCCAGGTTGTGGATGATGGCGAGTGTTTTGATATCAGTGAGGCAAAGGCAAGAAATCCGGAAGATGTTCACCCGGGAGGGTTGGGAATTTATATTATAAAACAGGTCATGGACCGCGTGGAATATGATAAGACAGATACCGGTCACAACAAAACAAGGCTGATTAAAAAATTATAAATAATGAAAAAAATACCTCTATTCAGAATCCCCATTTTTATTAAACTGCTTGCCTTCTCATGTCTGCTGGTAATGGCCATAACGTCAGCCATCGGCTTTCTTGTATTAAATGTACAAAAAAAACAGTTTAACAGACAACTGGCGGATTTCGGCAAGAGTCTGATACATATCATGGCCAAAAACGTACCGGACAAAATTCTGGCAGAAGAAGACCTGGCATTGTTCAAACTGGTCAAAGACATTTCAAAAAACAAACAGATTGTCAGTGTCAGCATCACCAGCCCGGGAAATATGATCATCGCTCACAGCGACATAGAACAGGTCAACAAACAATATTCCCCCCCTGAAAATATCAAAGAGATAAAAGAGGCATCAGAGGGTGTCTCAATTAACGCATTTAAAAAAGACGGAAAGGGATATCTCTATCTTGAAAGCGGGCTGAGCTATCAGCAGGTTGATATCGGGAATGCACAGATCATCATCTCACAAAAAGTCATTGAAGAGAGTATTGCCCAGTCAAAACAATATATCCTTGTATCATTTATCATCATCATCCTGCTGGCGTTGCTGGTCAGTCTCGGCTTCAGCATCTACTTCTCCCGGCCCATCCGTATACTTGAAAAGAGTGTGGCTAAATTTGGTGGGGGCAACTTTACCCACAGAACCACTGTCAACCGTAATGATGAGCTGGGAGATCTGGCACAGGCCTTCAACCGGATGGCCCAGGACATTGAACTTAAAGAGAAGATAAAAGACTCTTTTGGCCGGTATGTTGCTCCGGAAATCGTGGAGATGGTCCTGTCAAACCCTTCGGATCACTGGCTGAAAGCCGCGTCCAAAGATGCCACGGTTCTGTTTACCGACATCAGGGGATTTACCGCCCTGTCCGAAAACAAGCAGCCCGAAGATATCGTTGATATGCTCAATGAGCATTTTACACAGATCACCGAAACCATTATCCAACACGGCGGCCACATTGATAAATTTGTAGGCGACGCTGCCATGGCAGTGTTCGGGATCACCAAAGAGACCACGGATCATGCACAGGATGCCGTCAACGCGGCCCTGCAGATCATAGATCAGATTGAAAAACAAATTTTTCAGAATTCAGGGGTAAAAACCGCACTGCGTGTGGGAATTGGTATCAATACCGGCCCCATGGTGGCCGGAAATCTTGGATCAACAAAAAAAATGGAATATACGGTGATCGGAGACAACGTCAATATTGCGTCCCGGTTGACATCCATCGCAGACCCCGGTGAGATACTGATCAGCTCAAACACATTTGAGCTTCTGGAAACAGAGCAGACCCTGTCTGTAACAGAAAAAGGACACCTGTCCATTAAAGGCAAAAAAAACAAAATCAGGGTTTTTTCCATCCTGCCCACAGGAGTTCTACCATGAATAAGGTTCTATTTGCGCCCATGGCCTGTTGTTTCATCCTGGCAACCATTTTTGGCTGCGTGCCCAAAAAGACACAAATTGCCGAACCAAACCAACATACGATTCAACGATCGGATACTCATATTCTATGCCGTCTGGCACAGGATGCCACAAGTTCGGACCTGGCAAAAATGTACCTGGACAGCCCGGATAAAGCATGGATGATTGAGGATGCAAATCCGGGGGGATCCTTTTTAAAAGGGCAGACCGTTATCATCCCTTTAACGATTGAAAACAGGGCCGGTCTTTTCCCGGATGGATACCAGATGATTCCGATACTGTGTTACCATCGATTTGCCCCGTCATGTACCTCCCAGTTATGTATCCCCAAGAATGTCTTTATAAGGCAGATGACCTATTTGAAAGAAAACCGATACCGGGTGATCAGCCTGCAGCAGATGGTCGATTTTTTAACCTATAACAAAGCACTGCCGAAAAACAGCGTGGTCATCACGATTGATGACGGTTACCGTTCTGTCTATGACATTGCCTTTCCCATTTTAAAAGAACTCGGATTCACGGCAACCCTTTTCATTTATACCGATTTTGTATCCGGCGGCAGTGCCATGACATGGGATCAGATCCGGGAAATGAAAAATACCGGGTTTGAAATCGGTTCCCATACACTCTCCCATGCAGACCTGTCACAAAAAAACAGCAATGAGAACCAGCAGGCCTATATCCAGCGCATCACCCGGGAGATCAAACACTCAAAAGCCATTCTCGATGAAAAGCTGAACCAGGATACCCTGTTTTTTGCCTTTCCGTTTGGGCGCAGTAATCCCAATGTTCTTGAAATCAGCAGACAGACAGGATATCTTTTAGGACTGTCGGTCAACCGCGGTGGTAACCCCTTTCCCACAGACCGGTTCAAGCTGTACCGGGACCAGATCCTGTCACGGGATCCAGCAGTCTTTGTCAAACGATTAAACACTTTTCAAAAAATTTCTCTTAAGGATTCCATACATGAATAAACCCGCACTGATATCTCTTTTTGTGATCATCTCCCATACTTTTTTCGGCTGTGTGGCACCCAACAGACAGGCGACGGTCTCTATTGATCCATCGCAAAAACCTGCAGGCAACGCCTATTATCAAAAAGGCCTTGAATTGGAGCAGGCAAACAGATGGGTCGACGCAAAAGAGCAATACCTGCTTGCCATCACAGATGAACCGTCCCATCAAGGAGCCAAACAACAGCTGGACAAACTTGATATCCGTTTACAAACCCAGGCGCAAAAACATTATGAAAAAAGCCAGGGTCTTAAGAAAAAAGGCAAGTATGCCGAAGCCACCCGGCACCTGAGGATTGCGCTTCGCCTCTGGCCTGATCACAAACAGGCACGCAGTGATTTGGAAAAAGATCAGCAGGTTCATGTTCTCAACTTTTTTTGGCACACGATTAAAAAAGGAGAATCCTTATCCCTTGTAGCCAAAAAGTACTATGGCACAACCAATCCTGCCGCGACCCTTGCCCGGGTGAACAAGATAAAAGACGCGTCAAAAATACGAGTGGGAATGGAATTGAAAATACCCCAGCTAAAAGACCATCCGTTTATTGCACAACCATCCCCAAAAATGGCCACGGTCACTCCGGCCGGCCTGGCATCCACAACAATGGAACCGGACATTGATCCGCTATCCATGTACAGGGATATGGGCCTTGAATTTTTTAACGCAAACGAATTTGAAAATGCCATTGTGGAGTTTAAAAAGGTCTTGAATATTGCCCCGGATGACACGCAGGCTGCTGACTATATTTCCCGTGCTTATGCCGGACTTGGCACCGAGTCTTTAGGCCGGCAGCAATATTTGAATGCCATTGTTCATTTTAAAAACAGCCTGGCCCATAACAAAGGATGCGATCTATGTACCAAAGGAATCAAGAGCAGTCAGGAAAAGTATAAAGAGCTGCATTATAAAACCGGAATGAAATACTTTGATGACCAGAAGCTTTTACTGGCCATTTCAGAATGGAATATGGTCTATGAAATGGATCCGGGATACAAGAGGACTGCCGAGCTTCTTGAAAAAGCCAAAACCATCCAGAAGAATGTGGAGGCCATCAAAAAAAAGCAGTAGCGGAGTTTAAAACCGTCAGCGGCATTTTTTATGCCACAATCTATTCCCCGGCCAGGATCATCAAGGTCAGATCGTCTGACTGGGGGGCCAGTTTTTGTGTGCACTGCTCTTTTATCCAGTCCATCTGTTCATCAAGAGGCATATTCCTTGACTGTAACAGCCACCGCAAAAAACCTTTGAGCCCCAACTCCTTACCCAGCTTTCTGGTATCTCCCTTTTTCAGGCGCCCCTCGGTGAAGCCGTCCGTATACAGATACAGGCGGCTGTTTGAAATGGACAATTTTTTTGCGGCGTGCATGGCTTCGGGCAGGACGCCTAAAGGGGGCGATGACGGGCCGATCCTGATCACCTTGTCACCGTTGACCAAAAAAGGCGGCAGATGCCCGACGTTGATAATTTTCAACTCCCGGGTTACAGGATCCAGCCACCCGCCCACAAAAGTAACAAACATTCCCCTGACAGCGGTTTCACATAATTCATTGTTCATCAGGTAGATAATCTGGCCGATGTCATCTAAAACCTTGCAAAGGCACCTGAAAAGGGAGATCGCCTTTGCCATCAAAAGTGCGGCAGAGGTTCCCTTTCCCGACACATCTCCCAGGCAGAAACAGATGGTGCCGTCGTCTTTTGGGAAATAATCATAAAAGTCGCCGGAAAGATGGGATGCCGGAATATTGAATGCCCCGACCTGGTGAATCTGGTCGATATCCGGTTGAAGGCTCTGCTGGATTTCCCTTGCCACATCCAGCTCCGCTTCCAGCTTTCCTGCATACTCATCGCGCTGCCTTAGTGATCGTTGCAACTGCCAGGTCAGTTCCTGGTAACTGATATTGTCTTCCACCAGTTTCCGGTTGGCGTGCTCCATGACCGTTGCAAAATCCATCTGGGGACCGACCTTGATCTCCATGGCCGTGGATGTCTCTTTCACCTGCCCGGGTAAAATAGATAAGAGTGTTTCAATTTTTTCATCTTCCAGGTGGAGCAGCATCTTTGATTTTTTTTTCAAATTCAATAATGCCTGCGATTTGTCATGGCAGGTATAGACCGCGTTGCACAGATCTGCCAGATAGACCAGGGCAGCCAGTTCAGTGTGTTCATTGACCTTTGCCGTCTGTTGGGCGTCTTTTCGACTGAAAAACATATGGTGAGAACTGATGGCCATGATATAGGCCTGGGGCAGATTCCACCGTTTGGCCAAAAGGCCGCCAACATTATCATGGGTGGCATGGAACAGCTCTTCTTCCATCTGACGTCGTTTAACGGGAAGATTGGATCGTAATAATGGCCAGCGATCTGCCTTTTCCGGTTCCATGGCAAACAGAACCAGAAGACCGATATCCAGGAACATGCCTGCGGTAAAAGCCTCTTCAACAGGGCCGTTCACCATATACCCGAGCTGCTGTGCCGCAACACCGCGGCGAATGGAATCCTCCCAGAATGAATCCACATCAAATCCCGGGATATCTTTTTTGGACAACGCCTCTTTTACAGCGAAACAGAGCACCAGATTACGTAACCTGTCCATTCCCATGGCAACAACAGCATCGGAGATCGTTTTTATGGTCTGCCGGAATCCAAAAAAAGCAGAATTAACCACACCAAGCATCTGGACTGTCAAGGCCGGGTTCATCGATATCAGCCGGGTTAATGCGTCAACTTCGATATCCTCTTTTAACGCATATTGAATCAAATGCGAAATCTGCTTATCCGGCATGGGCAGATTCTCGGGCTGGACATCCCTGTAAAATGACGCAGACATCAGAACACGCCTGCTGTAAATTTTTTATCCATACGATTTCCCAAACTATAGTTGAATTGAAATTTAGTGATCCCCCATTTTTAAAAGAACTTCTCCCGGAAGTCAAGGAAGAGCGGATGCAAATGCACCCTTAATGTTGAACAAGGCCGGTTCATTATATCATTTTTTGCTTTTGTCTTGTCACAACTTGCGCTACAACGAGGATAACACGTCATTGGTTGAAACCACAGGTTTTTCGTTAAAAAGGAGGAGTATATGGAAACCCGCGATATCCTTATTGAAAAAAAAGAGAATCATATTGCCGTCATCACCCTGAACCGGCCCGATCACATGAATACCTTCAGCAGCCGGATGGCAGAAGAACTCAAAGATGCGCTGCTTTTGCTGGACAAAGATCCCGGAGTACGGGTTATACTGCTCAAAGGTGCCGGCAAAGCATTTTGCGCCGGGATTGATGTGAACGAGCTTGAGGGCAAAACCAGCATTGAATACCGGCAATGGATCGAAAAAATGGAGCAGCCGCTTGTTGCTGTTTCAAAAATGAGTACACCTGTCATTGCCCAGCTCCAGGGTGTTGCCGCCGCCAACGGTATGGGACTGATCGCGGCCGCGGATCTGGTGGTTGCCGCAGAGAATGCACGCATGGGACTGACCGCCATTAATGTGGGATTGAACTGTGTTGGACCTGTCATTCCGGTTGCCCGGTGCGTGGGGCGGAAAAAAGCCTTGGAACTGCTGCTGTACGGAAAATTGATCAAAGCCCCCAAAGCCCTGTCTTTAGGGTTGATCAATAAGATCGTTCCCAAAGAGGAACTGGCGGACGAAGCCATAAAATGGGCAAAAGAGTTATCACAGAAGAGCCCGCTGGCGGTCCAGATTGCAAAGGCCGCTTTTTACGCCAGCGAAGACATGACCTATGATCAGCAGTTCGCCCACATGAATGAGGCCTTTGCAAGGCTTTGCTCAACAGATGATGCCAAAGAAGGGGTCACAGCTTTCTTTGAAAGACGCAATCCCGTGTGGCAGGAGAAATAACCAGGGGTATCAGCGGTGTTTTAAGATGTGCTCAGCGACCTGGGCGAACCCGATGCCCCCCTCGCCCTTTGTGACATAGGCGGGTGTGACATTAAGCTGATCAACAAAATTTGTGACATTGTTCACACCGATGCTGTGGGGGAAATAGTCAAACATGGGTTCGTCATTGGGGGAGTCGCCGCAAAATATGTACTGATCCTTTTCTACATCCAGATCAATCCCCCACATCCTGGATGCCATGACCTTTGTCATTTCAATTTTGCTGTACAGCCCGAACCAGCCGTTGACATGGATGGATGACACCTTATAGGTGGCCCCATGTTTTTCAAATACATCGCAAATCCTCTGAATTTCAGCAGCCGACAGCGGTGGAACATCCTCACAAAGATCAATGGCAAGATCGGCTTCCCGATAGCTCTGGTCTGACGCAATGCCGGCACCGGGAACGGCCTGTAGTATTTCCCGGCTGATCAGATCCAGTTTTGCCCGTTTTTGTTTTCTTGCATCCCCGGTATCATGAAAATAGGATTTCAGTTTGCCGCTTTTCGGATCACACCAGAAATAAAACGCCCCGTTCTCCCCCACCACACAGTCCACCGGCCACATCCGGGCAATATGGTCGCACCAGCCTGCCGGTCGCCCCGTTATCGGCACAAGCTTTATTCCGGCATCTTTCAGGTCCCACAGCGCCTGATAGGCCTGCGGCAATATCTTGCTGTGCAGAGAAAAGGTGTCATCAATATCAAAAAAGAGTGCCTTAATTTTTTTTATCTTTTCCGGTAGCAGTTGCTTAAGTGGTTTCATTTTGTATTCGCTCATAGATTCCAGGTTATTCCCCAACTTCTTTATCGCCCAAACATCTAACACCTTACAGGCAAATGTGTCAATCCCACGTGCTTGAGAGGACTATTGGACTCTGTGAATGAAAAGTGGGGACTAAATGTCAGGAATGATGAAAGTGAAAGAAAGGATTACAACCAAAGTCTATGGCCCAAATGTATTCACCGTAATATTTTGCATGTATTTCTGTACATCAACAATCTCTCGATGTAAGAAGTCTTGCGTTTTCTTGGTTCGTGCAGCTACAAATAAAGGGTATCTTAAAAAGTTCACGCCACCACGGATCGTACTTACAACACCACCGGCCTTTCGAATTTGATGAATGGCAGAAAGTTCCCATGGGACTGATGGATATCTTTTCTCTAAGCAAATAGCCCCGAGACACTCGCCTGATAAAATCCCGGCAGCCATCAATACAGGTGAAGGAACCAATTCAACTTCCAAATTATTATAAGACAAATTATTCGTAAAACGGTTTAAAATCATTCTCTCGTGATTATTATACTGATTACAGCCGATATAAATTTTCTTCTTTTTCGCCGGTGCCACTGGATCTTTTCCACGTGCATAAAATTTGTAAACACCATTATGAGCCGACATATAATAGCAGCCTTTATAGGGTTGATATGTCATTGTTGCCGCAACACTCCAATCATTGCCAAAATAACGTGAATAGGCGAAATAGATCGTGTCATCAAAATCTATGATCGATATTTGTTTAGTTGCGATATAGTATTTTTCTGGTAGTTGTCTCGCACTAATTCTAAATCTGGATTCTTTAAATAATTTATTAGCTGCTAATGTAATTTTCTTTTTAATATGATCCTG
>CAZLTD010000002.1:0-110861 GCA_964562385.1 uncultured Desulfobacula sp. | reverse complement strand
TATTCGACGCTGATTTTATTATGTAGGGGTCATTATTGCACGCTGATCAACACTTTGTTTCCAGATTCAGCGTCCCGTTCGCACAGTTAAGCAGCCAAAGGTTCTTATTAAAAAGGTTGGCATTGATCTGAATAATTGGTTCCATACTAGCTAAATCAAGCATTGCATTTATACGACTTTTCGATGACGATGAATTCGCATGTTTGATCAAGTCTTGTTTCTGGCCACTCGAGAGGTCTTCTCTTTTAGCTTCATTATAAATACTGTGGATGGTTTCTTTGCCCAACTGATACAACAGAGCTTTGGTTTGCTGTATCTCCCAATGATCATCGGTATTGATAAGCCATGCCTTCAATTCTGGAGAAAATTTAAGGTTTTCGCCGTGTCGCTGTACGAATCGTTCTGCATTACCGATGTCATGCAAAGGGTGGGTAAATTCTGCTGTCTTTTCATTCTCATCTGTTTGTACATCCGAATTTAAAGTTTCATCAGTTTTTACTTCTTCCATACTCACTCCCTCCTAGTTTGGCATCTTTTAAAATGTTGTGCCGAAAATACTGCCGTTAAAGTTATTTTGTTGAAATGATTTGTCCCAAAAGTCCCAAGAGATTACTTGGCTTTGGATATAAAAAAAGGCCCTGCATCTTGATAGATGGGAGCCATTACTAATTTTAATTGCAGTTAAACTACCCATCATTTTACAAAGGGCAGATTTATCTGTTTTATTTTCTCTTTTGCTACAGTCGTTTTAACAACCTCGTGCACCGAGAATGTGATATAGAATTACAAATTATTTGGAATCAAAATATGTTCATTGCATAAAAAAATCAATTGAAATTGGTTACTTGACTACTATAAGTTGTGAAGTGTATTTTTTTTATTGACGAGTCAATTTTTTAAAAGTCAGAGTTAAATTTTTTGATTAATAATTAAGTATATGATGTACTTTTTTAATTGATCTCAAAAAATTTACGCATAAGATTCTGTGGGTTAAAAGTGACAGAAAAGTGACAATCTGTTTTTAGATGACCATTTTGTAATAGTCTTGAGAACTGGTTGCGGGTTCAACTCACGCCAACAGTAAAATCAAGCAGCCTATTACTTCTTTTTGGTCTTGTTTAAAAAAATTGGGTGCAAAATTGGGTGCAATTTGTTGTAGTTTGATGAAGTTTGTCGAAGAATAAAAAAAAGGCTGATAAACGAAAATGCTTATCAGCCTTGATTTTAATGGTGGGCCGTCAGGGAGTCGAACCCGGGACCTACTGATTAAGAGTCAGTTGCTCTACCAGTTGAGCTAACGGCCCTGAAAAAGAACCTGGGAAACTTATCAACACAAGTGGTAAAAGTCAATATTTTTTTGTTCTCCAAATTGTCATTAAAAAGCAGTTGACCCTTTATTTGTCGGTTTGATATATTCAAATGTTTAAGCAATGAAATAATCACATTTATAATATAAGGGGAACACTATGTCTTTTTCAAAATCAGAGGAGCTTTTTGCTCAGGCTCAAAACGTCATTCCGGGTGGGGTAAATTCTCCAGTCAGGGCCTGCGGATCCGTTGGCGGGCAGCCTGTTTTTATAGAAAAAGGGGATAAAGCCCGGCTTTTTGATGCAGACGGTAATTCCTATATCGATTATGTGCTTTCCTGGGGACCGTTGATTTTAGGGCACCGCCCCCCAGAGGTCATTGAGGCGTTGACCGGCGTTCTTGAAACCGGGACCAGTTTTGGTGCGCCCACCAAACTTGAGACACAGTTGGCGCAGCTTGTGATTGACATGGTGCCGTCTGTTGAAAAAGTCAGGATGGTCAATTCCGGGACGGAAGCCACCATGAGCGCCATTCGTCTGGCACGCGGGTTTACCGGAAGGGATATGATCATTAAGTTTGACGGCTGTTACCATGGCCATGCCGATACATTGCTGGTGGCTGCCGGTTCCGGTGTGGCAACACTGGGTATTCCGGGAAGCCCGGGGGTGCCCGAGCCTGTCATAAAAAATACACTGTCCATTAAATATAATGATATCGAAGTGTTCAAGCAGGTGATGGAAGAAAAAGGCGATCAGATCGCCTGCGTTATCCTGGAGCCGGTTGCCGGAAATATGGGGATGGTTCCGCCTGTTGCAGGGTTTCTTGAAACCCTGCGTGACGTTACCTCCCAGCACGGCAGTCTGCTGATATTTGACGAGGTGATGACCGGTTTCCGCGTGGCTAAAGAATCGGCCCAGGGGTTGTTCAACATTACCCCTGATTTAAGTTGTTTTGGTAAGGTTATCGGTGGTGGTCTGCCTGTGGGTGCCTATGGCGGTAAAAAACAGATCATGGATCATATTGCCCCGGTTGGGTCGGTCTACCAGGCCGGTACGCTTTCCGGCAATCCGCTGGCCATGGCAGCCGGTATTGCAACCTTGACACGTCTTCAGGATGACGCCCTGTACAACGATCTGACAACAAAGGCAAAGATGCTGATGGCAGGGTTTCAATCGGCTGCGGATGATGCAGGAATTCCGCTTAAGACAGGCAGTGTTGGTTCAATGGCCGGTTTCTTTTTTACGGATCAGGATGTTTATAATTTTGATGATGCCAAAACCTGCGATCTGGATAGGTTTGCTAAGTTTTATCGCCTGATGCTTGAAAAAGGGGTATATCTTGCACCCTCGCAGTTTGAAGCCTGTTTTGTATCAGCCGCGCACACGGTTCAGGATATCGAAGATACCATTGCCGCGGCGCGTGACGCCATGAAGGCGCTTTAATGAAACCCGTTAAATCAATACATCTGATAGCTGCCTGCGGGACCGGTATGGGAACCCTTGCCTGTATTTTAAAACAGATGGGATATACGGTAACCGGGTCTGACAGCAATATATATCCCCCTATGAGTGATTTTCTGGCGGACAACGGTATCAGCCTGTTTAACGGATTTGATGCGGCCAATCTGGACTATGGTCCGGATCTGGTGATCGTGGGCAATGCCGTAACAAAGAAAAACCCGGAGGCAATTGCACTGCTGAACAGCGGGATCGATTATATTTCCATGCCCCAGGCAGTGAACCGGTTTATTGCAAAAGATAAAAAAATCATTCTTGTGACAGGAACCCACGGTAAAACAACCACCTCGTCCATTATGGCTCATATTCTTTATACTGCCGGCCTGGACCCGTCATTTATGATCGGCGGGATTTTAAAAGATTATGATTCCAGTTTCAGGATCGGCAAAGGCGAGTACATGGTTATCGAGGGAGATGAATATGATACGGCATTTTTCGATAAGGGGCCCAAATTCATGCACTATGATCCCCACATCGCAATTATGACGGGGATTGAATTTGATCATGCTGATATCTTTAATGATATTGATCATATAAAGTCGGCATTTTCATCATTTGTAGATAAGATAAAAGATACGGCACATATTGTTGCATTTGACGGAAGCAAACATCTGGCCGATGTTCTGTCCACCCGGCAATTGTCTGTGGAAAATTACGGGCAATCATCGGGCTGGTATTTTTCAAATCATGTTCAAGTTGGTAATGAAACTGTATTTACGGTAAACGGCCCACAGGTAAAATTTGACGTTCAAACAAGGATGGTCGGCAGGCATAATCTTTATAATACGCTTGCCTGTGTGGTTTCTGCAACACGATTGGGAATTTCTCAGGAACATATTAAAAAGGCCTTGAAAACTTTTTCGGGAATTAAACGGCGGCAGGAAATCCGGGGGATTAAAAACAGGATCACTGTTATGGATGATTTTGCCCACCACCCAACGGCAGTTAAGGAAACCATAAAGGCGGTAAAGCCGTTCTACCGTGACGGAAGGGTGATTGCCGTGTTTGAACCGCGGACCAATACAAGCATGAGAAATTTTTTTCAAAATGATTATCCTCACTCATTTGTTGAGGCGGATATCGTTTGTATCTGTGATCCTGCGGTAAAAAAGATGATTCCCGACCAGGAGAAATTTTCCACGCAGCAGCTGGTGGCGGATATACAAAAACTGGGGGTTAAAGCATTCTGCTTTGAGAGCAGTCAGGCCGTCATAGATGGGGTGGTGCCACTGTTGAAGCCGAAAGATTTGGTGCTGGTAATGTCCAATGGCGGATTTGATAATATTCATGCAAGGCTGCTTGAGAAAATAAAATGAAAAAAGCGATCTGGCGTATTCTGGGTATCGGTATTTTTCATACTGTATTATATTTATATATTGTTCCCTTTATAGTGTATCCTAAATTTGGCAAAATAGGGTTTGGGTTTGTGCTTGTTGTTGCCGTAATTATTTCGATTGCTGTACTTGGAACAATGTTTATAGAAAAGACTAATAATAAGGAGATAAAATAATGGGTGATATAGATAAGATTGAGTGGGATCAAAAGTATAGCGTGGATATCGAAGAGGTGGACAGGTGTCAGAAAAAGATGTTTGAACTGTTCAATGAGTTGATTGATTTGAAATCGGAAAACAGGGATGCCAAAGAGTACATAAACAAGATCAGTGAAATTAATGATTTTGCAAAACTATTTTTCAGTATCGAAGAAAAAGTGTTGCGTCAAAAAAAATATCCGGATTATCAGAATCACGCCAAGGCCCATCGTCAATTTATTAAAAGCTCAATCAGCCTGCGCCGTGAGATCGCCGACGATATTGGCAACCTTACCGATGAAGTGATTATGGAGGTTCGTGATTGGTTGATAAATCACATGCTTACAATGGATGTGCTCTATGTACCATTTGTCCGGATAACCAACTACATAGGACAAACCAAGTAGAAAAATTAAAGTCTTTTATCTCATTTGACGATGGGAAAGTACAGGTAGGCGAAATAATAAAAGGACTTATTAGAATAAAAACATGACGTTTGATTACAAAATAATACCTGTACGAAATGAAACCATTGATTCTCCTTACAGAATAGAAGGGTTCCCGGAAAGAAGAAAGACGGTTACCCGGAAGTTCAAACGGGACAGGAGAAAGCATAAAAAAGATAGAAGAAGCAGCATAAGGGACGGGGTCATTGTGAGCCTGTCCTTTAGGAATAATCGGAGAAAAGGCACAGACCGGCGGAAAAGACAGTTATCAAGAATTGTTTAACCCTTAAAGGACTAGTGTGTTGCAACACCGTACTTTTTCATCTTATTTAGCAGCGTGGTATGTGAAATGCTCAAGGCCTTTGCGCATTTTCGAATGCTTGTGTAATTGTCAAGCGTTGTTTCAATAATCTGCTTTTCATAATTCCCCACCATTGATTTTAACGACTCATTGTCTATTGATTTAAACACCCCGCTTGAAAGCCCCTTAATTGTACTTTCAATGTCATGCCCAAAGATGATGGATGATTCATCAATGATTGGTTTGTCGCTAAGAATGGCACCCCGCTCAATCACATTTTTAAGTTCCCGGATATTACCGGGCCAGGTGTGGTGTACCAGTTTTTTAAACGCGTTGTCCGACAATTTTTTGGGCGGTTCCCCAAGTTGTTTGGAGATCCTGGATAAAAAATGGTCTGCCAGAAGCGGGATATCTTCATACCTTTCCTTTAGGGGAGGAACGTGAATGGGCAGCACATTAATCCGGTAGTAAAGATCTTCTCTGAATTCATTGTCTTTGATCATCTGCTCTATCAGGCGGCTGGTGGCGGTGATAATTCTGGTATTGACGGGTATCTCTTTGACACCGCCGATCCTTCTAACCCTTTTTTCCTGGATGACCCTGAGAATTTTAGCCTGGGAGCCCATGGGCATTTCCGCAATCTCATCCAAAAACAGGGTGCCGTTGTCAGCAATTTCAAATAAACCCTGCTTGCCTTTGTTGCGGGCTCCGGTGAAAGAACCTTTTTCATATCCGAACAATTCGCTTTCCAGCAGGGATTCCGGCAAGGCAGCGCAATTTACAGCGACAAACTCGCCTTTGACCCGGCTTTCAGTGTGGATGGCCCGCGCAAATATCTCTTTTCCGGTACCACTGTCCCCCCGGATGGATATAATGGAGGCGGATGTGGCTATTTTCTGGGCAAAGGAAATGGCGTCCATAATGGAAGCGCTTTTCCCAATAATGTCACTGAATGTGTGATACGTGGGGTAGCTTACCTTATCTGCCAGCTCTTTAATTTCCTTCATGTCGCGCATAATTTCGATGGCACCGGTAATTTCTCCTGTAATATCCTTGATGGCAACACCTGCAGAAACAAACTGGAACCGGCCATTGGGTGTGATGATATTTCTTTTTTTATTTTCAAATGTCTGGTTCTTCAGACAATCTAAAAGATCAAGATCTTCAAGCGGCAGAGAGGACAGTTTTTTGCCGAGGACATCCATATTGTTGAAACCAAGCATTGCCCTGGCCACACGGTTGATGGTTGTAATGTAACCGAATTTATCAATGGAGATGATCCCATCGCTGATACTGTCCAGTACAACTTTGAGTCGTTTTTCCCTTATCTCCTGGGGCATTGAGCTGATCTGGGTGATTTCGATTAAGTCGGGAATTTTTTCAAGATGCCGGGTTATAATCTTATTGGACGGGGAAAATCTGGAACTCTTGGTTTCAAGATAGATCAGGGTTCTCTTGTCCTGGTTGACAACCTCCATGGAGATTATATTCAGGTCATTTGCACTTACAACTTTAGTGATATCCTCGACAATCTGCTTTCGATCGGTAAACAATAATTCTAATTTGAGAGTGGTATTCTTCATTTTGGAAATTTGAGTTTTATGGTCAATGGTTTTAGTAACGCCTACAGGGTATTAAAATTATCATTATCATTCAAGCACAATTCATGGGTGGCTCTGATATTATCCGCCACAAGAGGTTTGGTGAAGCAATTAATCATTCATCTAAGGTGTATAGTAGATTTATCTGATTGATTTCATCAGCACAGTTTCATATATTGGGAGCCAATGAACCCGGTAGATATAAAAAACGGCATCACCGATCAAGCTGACCTGCTCAATGAAGTCAGCGGGATTGGTTTTTCACTCACGCCCCTGTATGAACAGGGTTTTTTTTCCCATCTGGATTTTTATTTTGCAAGGTCAATGAAAGATCTGTTTGTGGAAACCGATTCCATTGTAATTGCTTCCTGTGCACTTGCATCGCGTCTTTTGACCCGGGGGCACGTCTGCGTTGACCTGGAAAGAATGAGCGGGACCTGCCAGGATGTGGATGACACAGGCGCCATGGTTTTTCGATATCCGGATATGAATTCATGGGTAACGGCACTCAATGCATCTGCCATGGTTTCAACCAGGTCTGACGCCCCGATGGTTCTGGACTCTGAAAATCGATTATACCTTTCCCGGTATTTTGATTTCCAAAATCGTTTAACCGCCAATATTTGTGCACGACTATCCCAGCCTGCCGAATCCGTTGACCCGGTAAAATTGGAACAGCTGCTTGGCCGGATATTCAGCAGGCATACCAAAGGCGATGAACAGCAGAAACAGGCAGTCAAAAATGCTTTGCTGAACCATTTTTCAATCATAACCGGCGGCCCCGGTACCGGAAAAACATTTGTAACCCGTGCCATTAAGCAGATCTGCCTGAAAATGGCGGCTGCACAAAAGCGTGAAGAGCCCATCATCATCTGTGCCGCCCCCACGGGGAAAGCCGCCTCCAGAATGGAGAAGGGCCGAACCATTCATGCTGTTTTAAAGCCGAAAAGTCATGGGACGGGATTTCAGTTCCACCGGGACAATCTGCTCCAGGCGGATATGGTTATCATTGACGAGTCATCCATGATCGATATGGTATTGCTTACCCGGCTTTTGGAGGCCATCCCCCTGACGGCCAGGATTGTTCTTATCGGGGACAGTCATCAGCTGGCATCGGTTCAGGCGGGTTCCGTGTTCTCCGATATTTGCCGGACCAGTACAATGGAACCCCATATTCATGAGCTGGTCTATAATTTCAGATCAAGGGGAAAAAGCGGTATTGAGGCGCTTGCAACTGCCATTAATAAAAATGATCCTGACACGGTTGAGAAGATCCTTGCCGGCCCCGGCAGTGGTGATGTTACATTTATCCAGCCAGACAATGAACAATCCATTGAAACCGTGATCACCCCTTATGTTGTTGACGGCTATGGTCCCATGCAGAACACAGAGGGCCGGGCCGCATTGGGACTGCTGGATTCGTTTAGAATTTTATCGGCTCATAATTCCGGGGAATACGGAACATTACAAATTAATCATCTATGTGAAAAGATTTTGCGGTCATTGGGTAATTTTGATATATCAAAGAGGCTGTATAAGAAGATAATCATGGTAAAATTCAATGATTATCATAAAGAGTTGTTTAATGGTGATACAGGGTTAGTTTTTGAATCAGACAGGGGACACACAGCAACTTTTTTAACCGTTGACAACCTTGTCAGAACCTTTAGGGTTACGGATTTGCCACAGCATGACACGGCATTTTGTATTACCGTACATAAAAGCCAGGGATCAGAGTTCGGCACGGTACTGCTGGTAATTCCGGACCGTCTCTCCCCGGTGGTCACACGACAATTGCTTTACACCGGCGTGACAAGGGCAAAAGACAGGGTGATTATCCTGGGGCAGATGGCGGTGATTAAGGCTGCACTGGCACAGGATACAACACGGCACTCAGGCATTGCATCCCGCCTGGAAAAAACTTTGGCAAAGTGATGGGCCGCACTGCAGGATCCGGTGGCATGAAAGCTGCCGGCTTAAAAGTAAATACTGAAGACGAGGGATCGGCTCCAAAGTTACTTAGGGGCAAAGCTGTGCATTGCCTTACTTGTTCTTTTGTTTTTAAAAGGTCCCGTCTTTTAAGGATTTTTGGAAACAATTTAGATCAAGTTATTTTGTAACGATTCCTAAGGATGGCCGGTTAAGATTGATATCAAACGGCAGATCCGTAGTGCTTCATAAAAATATAAAAAAGAGAAAGTAAACATTTTGAAAAAAACGCAAACATTTCCCGAACAGATCTGGCAGTTTTTCTGCTCTGTAAAACTGGCGGTCTATACCCTGGTCTGTCTTGCCACCACATCGATTATCGGTACGGTGATTCTCCAGAATGGATCAGATCAGCAATATCTACAGCTGTACGGACAGACATGGACCAATTTGATAAAGGTGTTCAATATTGACGATATGTACCATGCAGCCTGGTTTTTAGGATTGATCGTCATTTTGTGTATCAATATCGTTGTATGTTCAATCGAACGGCTGGGCATTACCTGGAAGGTGATATTCCCCAAAAAAATCAAGGTCAATCCTCAACGGTTTAAAAGGCAAAAACTGGTCGACCCGTTCACCGTTCAAAAAGATTCTGATACCGTTCTTTCCATGTATGAATCGTTTTTAACAAAAAATGTGGGTAAAGTGATCGCCCAGGACAGTGATGCCGGTCGCGTGCTTTATGCTGAAAAGGGCCGCTGGACCAGAATTGGCGTTTATATTGTCCATGTCAGTATTCTTTTATTGCTGATTGGTGCTCTGATCGGGGCAATGTTCGGTTTTAAAGCCAATCTCAGGCTGGATGAGGGGGCTGCATCGGACACCGCTTTTCTGGTCAACAATGGCACTCCGGTCAAACTGGGCTTTCAGATCCGTTGCAATGACTTTGAAGTCAAGTTTTATGATACAGGAGCACCTGAAGAATTTCGTTCCAATCTGACTATAATCGAAAATGGTAAAGAAAGTTTTACCAAAGATATCCGGGTGAATCATCCTTTGCGATACAAGGGAATCAATGTTTTTCAATCCTCCTATGGAACCGCCCGTCCGGATGCGATAAAAGTCCAGGTGATGCGCACTGCCGATAAAAAGAGCTGGGAAAAAACCATAAAAATCGGCCAGGAATTGTCAATACCGGAGAAAAACGGTACATTCAAACTGGAAGGCTTTTTACCCCAGTTTGATTTTAAAGGCCACAATCTTGGAGAAACATTTGTTCTCACTGTGACACCGGAAAAAGGGGAGTCATTTCAAGTCGGCCTGCCCATTAAATTTCCCACCTTTGATAAGATGAGAAAAGGTGACTACGCATTTATTATCCAGGACTTTGAGCAAAGACATTATACCGGACTTCAAATTACCAAAGACCCTGGGGTCTGGTATGTTTATGCCGGTTTTATACTGATGATTATCGGCTGCTGGGTCACATTTTTCATGTCTCACCAATCATATTTTCTTGAAATTACAACCACGGACGCCCGTTCCTGTGAAGTGTTCGTTTCTGCCACTTCCAATCGCGGGAAACAGGGATTAAAGCTTAAGCTGAATAAAATGGTAACGAAACTAAAGGATATATAAAACATATGGACAGTTCATTTGCATTATCTTCAACAACATTTATATATGCGCTGGCCTCGGTTTTTTACATCGGGTCATTTGCATTTAAAAAACAGGTTTTGTCAAAAATCGGGTTCTGGGTCCTTGTTGTGGGGTTTTTAGACAATACTGCCGGTATTATTTTAAGATGGATTGAGTCGTACCAGATGGGGTATGGGCATGCACCGTTTGCCAATATGTACGAATCTCTGGTCTTTTTCTCCTGGACGATTGCTGCATTATATATTTTTCTTGAATTGAAGTATAAACAGAGCATTATCGGGGTGTTCGCTACTCCCCTGGTTTTTCTGGCCATTGCCTATGCATCCTTTGATCCCAGTATCAGCAGTAAAATATCCCCGCTGATTCCGGCTTTGAAAAGCAATTGGCTGATCGCACATGTCATCACCTGCTTTTTGGGATATGCTGGGTTTGCCGTGGCGTTCGGTTTTTCCATTATGTATTTTTTCAAACCTGCCGATCCAAACTCCACTTCGGTTTGGGGCAAACTGCCGTCACTGGATATGATAGACGAATTGACCTACCAGATGGTGGTGTTTGGGTTTTTATTTCTCACCATCGGCATTATCACAGGATCGGTCTGGGCCAATTCTGCCTGGGGGAAATACTGGACCTGGGATCCTAAAGAGACCTGGTCTTTAATTACATGGTTTGTCTACGCTATTTTCATGCACCTTCGCATGATGAGAGGGTGGCATGGCAAACAATTGGCCTGGGTTTCCATTATCGGGTTTTTATGTGTTTTGTTTACCTATTTCGGGGTTAACTATCTTTTATCCGGGCTTCACAGCTACGGTTAAGAAATACTTCCAAAAATATTGGTTTCCTGTTAGTTCTCAATCGTTACTGGGAAGGAAATCGTTTGATATCCGGGCCTTGCCGCAACCTTTTTGACAGGATAGCGGCAGGGCCTTTATTTTTTTTATCCTGCATCATTTTTATTTTCATCACAGAATAAATCACAATACGTTCCTCCTTTATAATCTTTGTTTTTTATTTTATTCCATTTTTTTCTACCCGGGGTCATATTTTTTGGTCAACTCACGGGGTTTGTCTTGACAAGAAATCACAATATTAATATATCTTAACGCTAATTATGGACGGTATTGCAAGACGGTTAAAGATTACTGTCTGCAAAGGAAATAGTCCACAGGGAAGCACCCGTGGACAAAGAGGTTAACGTATCATCAACATTTTAAATTGATGGAGTTTTCATGAGTGAAATAGAAAACAAAGCTGAAAATGGTTCCGTGGAAAGTGCTGGGGAATGCACTGCCGGAGATGATAAAGATGACAAAGGGCTGGGACTCGGGGTCATCTTTTTCATTGTAGGATTTGTAGTTTGCTTCCTGTCCGGTACATTATTATTTCCCAAGTTGCTCTACTCGAAAAAAGAGCAACCTTTTAACTTTGATCACGAGCTTCATGTGTCTGAAGCCGGAGATTGCGATGCATGCCATTCCTACAGGGAAGACGGCAGCTTCACTGGAATACCCAAACTTGAGACCTGTCTGGACTGCCATTCAGAAGAGCCTTTGGGTGAAACAGAAGATGAGGCGATTTTTGCCGAACAGTATGTGGCAAAAGAGAGAGAGGTTCCCTGGTTTGTCTATGCAAGGCAGCCCGACTGTGTTTACTTTTCACATGTTGCACATACAGAAGGTGCGGGCATGGATTGCGTAAGCTGTCATGGTCATATTGGTGATTCCACTTCATCCAGGCCTTATGAAGAAAACAGACTTACCGGCTACAGCCGGGATATCTGGGGCAAAAATATCTTCGGGATTAAAAAACATTCCTGGGATCGGATGAAAATGGATGACTGCGCGAAGTGTCACAAAGATGAAACCGGCCACAAGGGTTATTGTTTCCAGTGCCACAAATAAGAAACCTTACACAAGACTTGTAAAACTTTATAGAGGAACGATTTATGAAAGTTGACAGAAGAAGCTTCTTGGGATTAGGACTTGGCGCAGCTGCGGGTATAGCGGTATCCCCTGTAGGGATAAAGCTGATGGATGATTCTTCCATCTGGACCCAGAACTGGCCCTGGACTCCTGTCCCGGTCGATGGAGAGGCGACATACGAAAGTTCGGTCTGCAGTCTTTGCCCGGGTGCCTGCGGCATCAGCGTAAGAAAGATTGACCACAGACCCGTGAAAATAGAAGGACTGGCCGAGTATCCTGTAAATGACGGTGGTGCCTGTCTGCACGGTATTGCAGGGCTTCAGTACCTGTATGATCCGGCGCGGGTGAGAACGCCCTTAAAGAAAACCGGAGATACGTTTGAACAAATCTCCTGGGAAGACGCCATATCAATTGTAGCCGGAAAATTAAACGATATCCGGAAAAGCGATGCACCTGAAAAACTGGCCTGCATCACTGATAAAGATCAGGGGTCTGTGGCAGGCCTTTTTAAAAGACTGCTCGAAACATTCGGATCCCCCAATTTTTACACCATGCCGACGCTTGACGCCAATCTTGAGATCACGGCCGATGCACTGCACGGTGACGGAAATACCATTGGATTTGATCTTGATAATGCAGACTTTGTTTTAAGTTTCGGTGCCGGCCTGATAGAAGGGTGGGGATCACCGGTGGCCTGTTTCAAGGCCAATGCATCCAGAAAAGAGAGGCACGCCAAGCTGTACCAGGTAGAGCCCAGGCTCTCAAATACAGCGGCCGGTGCCGATAAATGGATCCCGATCAAACCGGGAACCGACGCGGATCTGGCTTTGGGCATCTGTGCGGTAATGCTGAAAAACAATCTGTTTAACAGCGCAGCCACTGCCGGTTTTCAGGGTGGATTTAATAAACTTGCCGCCACTGTCATGAAGGATTATTCACCGTCCAAAGCAGCTGAAATCACCGGTATTAAAGCTGGAGATATTGAAAAGCTGGCAACCAAATTTGCCAAGGCCAAAGCGCCGGTGGCAATCTTTGCCAAAGGCCGCGGCGATGGCGCACAGAGTCTGAAAGAGATGGCCGCAGTCCAACTGCTCAACTGCCTGGTTGGCAATATCAACAAAAAAGGTGGCGCGTTTGTTATGCCAAAAGCCGATTACCTGGCATTTGGTGATACCTCTCTGGACGATGTTGCTCAGAAAGGTAACGCAAAAACAAAGATCGGGCGTCATATCAATCAATTGCTTGAAAAAGTAAATCAGACTGCCAAACCGGCGGTTGAAGCCCTGTTTGTTTACAATGCCAACCCGTGCTACACCATGCACACTCCCAAAGCCGTAAAAGATGCATTCGGCAAGATTCCGTTTGTGGTCAGTTTTTCTTCCTTTCTGGATGAAACAGCCATGGAAGCGGATATTATCCTGCCCAGCCACACCTTTCTTGAACGCATTGAAGATGTTGCATCCGGCGGCGGACTTGCCAAAAGTGTCGTGGGATTGACGCAACCTGTGGTTGATCCGGTATTTGATACAAGCCATCCCGGAGATACGGTTCTTTCAATCGCAAAGGCCCTTGACAGTTCCATCGCAGACAATTTTGAGTGGGAAAGCTATGAAGAGTGTCTGGAAGCGGTTACCGCCGACATCTGGGACTCTCTTTCCGAAGACGGTTATGCAGTTCTTGCTGAAGGTGCGCCTTCAGATGCTGCTGTGGTGAACGTTGCGTATCTTGCCGGCAACCCGGCTACCATCCTGGCCCAGGGTGATTTTGAATTGACGCTGATCCCCATTGATAATATGAGACTGACCAGTGCGGCCCAGGCCTCTTCTCCATTTGCCGTGAAAACAGTGTCTGACACAGTTTTGAAAGGCAAAGATATCGTGGTAGAGATGAATCCTGAAACAGCCGGAAGCCTGAAGGAAGGCCAAAAGGTGACATTGACGACACCCATGGGATCCGCCCAGGTGAAGGTTCACAAAAACGATGGCATCATGCCGGGTGTTATCGGAATGGTTGAGGGACTTGGACACACCTTTGACAATAAGTTTGTGTCGCATAAAGGCGTGAATGTTAACGATCTGATCGGCCCGGTAATCGAATCCGGTTCAGGACTGGATGCCGCCTTTGGAATTAAAGCCAAACTGTCCTAGGCGAAAATTTGAGGATATATTGCTAAAGAGGTTCTTTAATGAAACAAGAAAATACAAAAGCATATAAGTTCGGGATGGTTATTGATCTGGACAAATGCACAGGCTGCGGATCCTGCATGGTCTCGTGCATGTCGGAAAATAATGTTCCCTTCAAGGAGGATGAATCCAAGAAAAAGGATAGCATCACCTGGATGCGTGTTTATAAGCTGACCAATGGTAAATCCTTTCCTGATACTGAAGTTGTCTACATGCCAAGACCCTGTCAGCATTGCGGCGGCAAGGGGGACCACGGGCACTCACCCTGTGTGTCTGTTTGTCCTGCCACTGCAACGGATTACGGCTATGACACAGGAATCGTCAGCCAGATTTATACACGCTGTTTTGGATGCAGATATTGCATGGGGGCCTGCCCTTATCATGCAAGGTACTTTAACTGGTGGGATCCCAAATGGCCTGAAGGTATGGAAAATTACCTGAGTCCCAATGTGTCTCCCCGAATGAGGGGCGTGGTTGAAAAATGCAGTTTCTGCTATCACAGATTCCAGGCTGCACGGGACATGGCGTATAATGAAGGCGACAAAGATGAAATCCCGGAAGAGAATTATCAGACAGCCTGTACCACTGCCTGTCCTGCCGGCGCCATTGTTTTCGGAGATTTAAATAATGCCGAACACAAGGTTCACCAGATCGTTAATCCTGATCCGCATCCGGACCCGAGAAATAAACATGTTGTTGGCAAATCAAGAAATCCCCTGGTCTTTAGACTGCTTGAAAGACTTGGGACCAACACCAAGGTTTATTACCTGTCCGAGCGCGAATGGGTCAGAAAGGCGGGAGATAGCTATCTGGATGGTGAATGGGATAAAATTAAGAATCATCATGGGACCACAACTTCCCATGGTTAAGACTTCCAAAATGTTATTGAGGAGTAGATAAATATGGATTCTGCATTAATACCTGAAGGCGTAAAACGCTGCTCATTTCCAAAGTTTTCCCTTGGAATAGCCGCTGTTGGCGTCGTGCTTCTGTGGGGCGTTTATGCCATGTTCCTTTGCTGGTTCAAAGGGTTGAACCAGACCAACATGAACGACTACTACGGGTTTGCCCTCTGGATCTGGGCGGATCTGGCGGTCATTGCTGTGGGTGGCGGAGCATTTTTTACAGGTCTTTTAAAGTATATTTTTAAGGTCGACGAGCTGAAAAACATAATCAATTTTGCCGTTATTATCGGCTTTATCTGTTATTCTTCAGCCCTGTTGATCCTGGCGATCGATATTGGACAACCCCTGCGAGGCTGGTTTATCTTCTGGCACGCCAATGTCCATTCCATGCTGACAGAGGTAGCTTTTTGTCTGTCATTGTATTTCGCGGTACTCACCATTGAGTTTATCCCGAATATACTTGAAAACAGACAGGCCAACAAAGTGCCGTTTTTTCATCACCTTGCACACAACATGCACGGTGTGATGGCTGTTTTTGCCGCCACCGGCGCCTTTTTGTCCTTTTTCCATCAGGGCTCTTTAGGCGGCGTTGCCGGTGTCATGTTCGGCCGGCCCTTTGCCGTTCGTGAAGGATTGCTGATCTGGCCATGGACATTCTTTTTATATACATGGTCTGCGGCCGCTTTCGGTCCCTGCTTTACCCTTTTGGTCACCAAGATTACCGAAGTGATTACCGGTAAAAAGCTTGTCAGTGATAAAACAATTCATCTTCTGGCCAAGATATCCGGATGGATGATTTCCACCTACATCATTGCCAAGATTATTGATACCATTTACTGGGCGACCGTCACTGCACCAAGTCTGGGATTTAAGTTTAGTCATTTTTATACTAACAACGCACTTTACGGATATTGGATGCTTATTGCCGAGATCGTACTCTGCGGTGTGGTCCCCGGTGCGATTCTGATCATGAAATCGACACGGGAGAATCCCAAACTCAGGCTTTTGGCCATTATTCTGGGTACAATAGGCGTCTGCCTGAACAGATGGGTTATGGTGCTTCAAACCATGGCAGTACCGGTGATGAGTTTTGATACCTGGGCACTTTACATCCCAAGCTGGCAGGAAGTGGCAACTACGATTCTGCCTGTGGCTTACGGTATCATCCTGATTGCGGTAACTTACCGGTATTTGCCGGTGTTCCCCCAGGAAATTGAATTAAATGCTCCTGTGCAAGACAACAGCGAACCTGCCGAAGACCAAGAGGTTGTGGCGGCAGAAGCTGCGGTTGCAGCTGCGGATTAACCCAAGTATAGGATAAAGGAGAAAAAATATGTTGCCAATTTGTTTTGAATGGGTCTGGGATATCGGGCACGCGATCTTCTTTGGTGGATTCTGGTATGCTGTTTCCATCCTTGGGGCCGGTATGACATATGTTATTGCCAAAGCAGCTTATGACACCATGAACGACTCTGGCGAGCATCATTGATAAAAAAAGGGCGGTCTTTAACCGGACTGCCCTTTATAGAAAGTTTTTCAAACTTTTGTTATAAAATATTGTTTGCCGTAAATTTAGCGGTTAACACTTGAATAAAGCGCATTTCAGGACTATATCTGGTCTTGGAATGCGTTTTTTATATGAAGATGTCAGCTATCAGTGCCAAGTTTTCAGTGAGACCTGATGACTGACAACTTAAAACTGAGAACTGAATTCTTATTTCCATGGCAATCTTAAAAGGACATATTGAGCGGGTGACCTTCTCAAGTGAAGAGAGCGCCTTTGGCATCTGCAAGATCAAGGTCAAGGGGGAGAGGGATCTTGTGACCATTGTCGGGAATATGGTTAACCCTGTACCCGGAGAGTTTATAGAGGTTGAAGGCAGATGGACCACCCATCCCAAATTCGGTAACCAGCTCAAGGTAAACCAATATAAAACACTTGTACCGGCCACAGCTTTCGGTATCCAAAAATATCTGGGTTCCGGCCTGATCAAGGGCATCGGCCCCGTGATGGCCAAACGGATTGTCAAAAAGTTCGGTATAAAAGCCTTGGAGATCATTGAATCGGATATCGGGCGTTTGGCTGAAATCGACGGGATCGGGAAAAAACGCATTGAAATGATCCGCACGGCCTGGGATGAGCAAAAAGAGGTCCGGTCGGTAATGCTGTTTTTGCAGTCCCACGGTGTGAGCACTGCTTATGCCGCCAAGATTTTTAAAAGATACGGTCAGGATGCCATTGCCGTTGTAAAGGAAAACCCCTACCGCCTGGCCACAGATATTTTTGGCATCGGGTTTCTCACGGCCGACCAGATTGCGGAAAAACTGGGTATTCAAAGGAATGCTCCCCAAAGAATTGCGGCCGGACTTGAGTATGCGCTTCACCAGCTGGCGGACGAGGGGCATGTCTGTTATCCCTATCTTGATTTGTGCGACAAGATTACACAGATGCTGGACGTTGATAAAGACCTTGTGACGGCTGCTGTGGCTGTTGCAGTCAAGGCGGACAGAATTGTTATTGAGGATGTCTTTGGCAACGATACAGGGTTTGATGAAAACAACTCGATTGTTTTTTTAAAGAAATTTTATATATGCGAGACAGGGATTACCGCCAATTTTAAAAGGATCAAGAACCACGGTAAAAGTATACGGAAAATCGATACCCTAAAAGCTATTGCATGGGTTAAAGAGCAGATCCACTTCAGGTTGGCCGAAAAACAGGAACAGGCGGTAAAAGCATCACTTGAGCAGAAGGCGCTCATCATCACCGGGGGCCCCGGTACCGGCAAGACCACCATCATCAATGCCATTATCAAAATACTTAAAAAGGCGGGTGCAAAAATTTTACTGGCCGCCCCCACCGGCAGAGCTGCCAAGCGAATGAGCGAGGCCACCTGGGAAAGAGCCAGCACGATCCATAGGATGCTGGATTATTCCATGAAGGAAATGGGGTTTAAAAAGAACGACAAAAACCGGTTAAAGTGCGATGTGCTGATCATTGACGAAGCCTCCATGATTGATACGGTGCTGATGCACCATCTGTTAAAGGCAGTCCCGTCGGCAGCCACACTGATCCTGGTGGGGGATGTGAACCAGCTGCCGTCTGTAGGCCCCGGCAATGTTCTTAACGATATTATCCAGTCACAGGCTATCGCAGTGGTGGAACTGGATACCATATTCCGGCAGGCAAAAAAAAGCCTGATCGTGGTCAATGCTCACAGGATCAACAAAGGCATATTCCCGGTGGTGCCCAAAGAGAAAAAGAGAAGCAATTTTTTCTTTGTTCAAAAAGAGGAACCCGAAGAGGTTTTATCCACCATTATCGATCTTGTTAAAAAAAGAATCCCGTCCTCTTTCGGGTTTGACCCGGTGGATGACATCCAGGTGCTGACCCCAATGCACCGGGGCCTTGCCGGTGCTGCCAGCCTGAACACGCAATTGCAGAAAATATTAAATAAAAACAGCGTGTCGATCCAGCGGGGGAATCGGGAATTTAAGGTGTCCGACAAGGTGATGCAGATTCGCAACAACTATGACAAACATACCTATAACGGGGATATCGGCAGAATAGAGTCCATTGATTTTGCGGACCAGAAAGTAATGCTCAATTTTGACGGCAGACAGGTGGAATATGATTTTTCAGGCCTGGATGAACTGGTCCATGCCTATGCCGTATCTGTCCATAAGTCCCAGGGTTCTGAATATCCTTGCGTCATTATCCCCGTGGTCACCCAGCACTATATTCTGCTGCAGCGAAATCTTTTATATACCGGTGTGACACGGGGTAAAAAACTGGTGGTGCTGGTGGGCACCAAAAAGGCCCTTGCCATGGCCATCAACACGGTGAAGTCATCGCTTCGCCATACCCGGCTTGGGTATCGGCTTGAAAAAATCTGAAAACAAAAAGGCCGGGATTGTCTCAGATCCCGGCCTTTTCACGGCTATGGTTGTACGTTTTAAAAGTTAAACAGTTCAGTTGATGGTAATCTGTTTCACCTCTTCTTTGGTAGTATCTTTTTTCAGCGTCACCGTAAGGACACCGGCCTTGTAATCGGCAGACACTTCATCGGTCAGGATATCTTCAGAAAGGGTGAAAGCACGTTTAAAGCTGCCATAAGATCTTTCCCGTCTGTAATAGGTATCCTTTTTATCTTCGTTTTCAAACTTTCTTTCACCTTTTATGGTGAGCACTCTTTCTTCAATATTAATACTGATCTCTTCCTTGTTCATGCCGGGAAGTTCCACATTCAGCGTAATGGTGTCATCTTTGCTGACAATGTCCACAGCCGGATTAAAACTGTCCGCTTTTTTTGTCCGGGTGATTGTGTCGTTAAAAAAGCTGTTCAAAGAATTTCCCCAGAAGTCGATTTCGTTAAAAGGGTTGTATCTTACAAGTTTCATGGTCTTTCCTCCTTAGTTGGTGTTGTCTTCCATTTGAAACAGAAATTAACCATGAAATTTAGTGCGTCAAGTAAAATAATAATATTTTTTTAATTCATTACCAAAAGAATATTCACCTCAAAAGTAATGTGATCCGTTTCCATAAGTTCCGTATCCGTGCCTATCGCAAATAAAAAGATGAATGTAAAAAAAGGGCAGAGCGGTTATTTTCTGGCAGCCATCACCCAGACCCCCGCCCAGATCAGCAGGACAGGCAGGATTCCAAAGGAAACAAAAGAGATCAGATGACCGTCCCAGGGTCGCAGATAAAGAGCTGCCCCAACCGGGTAGACAATGGATAAAACAATCCCAAGCCGGGTCTTGGTACCCAGCTTTTTAATATCAATGGCAGAAGACCTGGAACTCTGGGCAGGCACACCCTTTAAAAGCCGGGGCAATATTAAAATACAGGCAAGTAACAATAATAAAACAAGAATTTCACTGATACCGGTCAAGTTCCTCTCCCTTGTTATCCATACATAAGATTCAAGCTCTTGTTTTATTTCAAATCCGGCCTGTTTTGTCAATGTGAGAGTTTATCATCACACTTGCAATAGATGCTAATACAATGTCAGGTCTTCCTTTTCTTGTTCGTTGATAATGTGCTAAACGCAAATATATTATAGTAAATAATTATCTATATTAATGGAATTAAAAGTTAACAAAGCAGGCGGCACAGTGGAAAAGGTTTGAGACACAAGAAATTAAAAATGCAATACTATGCCAGGTAAAATCCTTGATATTTGATTGTTGAACTATTACTTATATTAGGAACACCATCTTTTAAGGGGGCTTTATAGTGGTTTCGACTTCCAGTCTAACAAATTCTGACAGATTTCTGAAATTTGTGCATCAGGTGCTTGATACCTTTTTAGATCGTGTGTCCATACATCCCTTTTTTTCACGGAAAGGTGAAGTCAATTTTCAATGGGAAGTTGAATTGACAGGGCAGGGCGTTGTTAAGGAAAAACCCATTAAGGTGAAAAAAGAAAACAAACTTATCAAGGTGATTCTCAATGCTGAAGCGGTGAAAAAAGTGCCGGACAGTTCCTTGAAGGGATGGCTTGAACTGGAAGTTACCCATTTTTTGTTCAGGATGGATAAAACCACGGGACGTTTTAATTTTGAAAGACAGATCCTGCCTCTTATTTCTGTCTCCGGCAGCGGTCTTTATTTTATACGGGAAATGGTTGAATTGCTTTGTCAAAGTCTGGACAGGCATGCTTGTACACAAATACTGCTTGATGTAGGTGGGGCAGATGATCAAGCGGATTATTATTTTTATGCACTCAATCCGCCCAAAGACCAGGAACAGTTTAACAAGACCTTTAAAAACCATAACTGGACACGGGCCGCTCATTTATGTCGCATGCTGGTTCAGTATATCGGACTGTCCCTCCTTGCAGACAGGCAGGTGGCATATGCCCCATCACTGATAACCCAGTGGCAGCGACTGTATGGATATGGGAGAGAGGATCAGGTTTTTTTTGAAGAAATGGCAATGATTGTGAATGACCGGGGCGGTCTTGAATATTCTGCCAAGTTGATTGAAATGTTCACGACACTTAGGGACAGACTGCTTGTTCCAAACACGAGGGCAGGTGAAGTTCCCCAGCCTCAACAACTTAATTAATTCTGATTTTTATACACCATGAAGGATTCTGATAATGCCTTTACCCGACGAGGGCTGCACAATTAAATTATATTGTGAGTGAACACAAGCTTGGTAAATTGGAAAAATAAAAAAAGGTGTGTATTTGACCAAAGTTCTATAATTTTTATTGAAGTTGAGAAATATTATGAAAATAGCTAAAAGCACTTCAGAAATATTAGACCGTCTGAGTAGCCAGATTGAGGATTTTTTACCCCGATGGACCATCAATATGGACAAGGCCGGGTATCTGGAGAGCACGACTGCCAAACGGCAGGACTGCATTCTTTCCTTTCAGTGGTTTTTTGAACCCCTGATGGAAGTCGCTGCTAAAGGCGATCTGCCAGGTTTCGGTGAATTGATCACGAACAAAGGCAACTGGGCAGATAAAATTATACAGACATCCCGGCGTCATCGCTCGCGGGGAGTGACCTGTGAAATGTTTGTGGGGTGCTTTAAAACGCTGGTGCATTCCGTGCTTGAAATGATTGAGGAAGGGAAAGAAACAGCTGCCCAGAAAATAGATGCATCAGAGTATCTCCGCTTGTGGGCTGATGCCTTGGAAGTCATCATTATCCGTGATTGGGCAACCTTGTCCCAACAGGAGACTGATGATTCTTTAAACAGTGCCAACCGGCAGCTGACTATGGAAAAATGTAAATATGAAAATGTTATTGATTCCATATCCGATCTCGTGCTGGTGATCGATAACCAGGGTATTGTCATAGAAGTTAACCGGTCTGCACGCCAATATTTTAGCGACAATCCTGAAAAAAAGCATATACTGACCCTTCTTGATATGGAAAACAAGTCGATTGAACGGATGTGCACCTACTATTCAAAAAAGACTCCCCTTGAATTGTCCCTGGGAGACAACCTTTATTTCCATTGTATGTTTGTGCCTCTCAATCAGGTCAGTTTAGCCTCTGACGAATTTCTTGTCATTCTTAAAGATGTATCCGCACATGTAAGGCAAAGTGAAATTTTAGAGAGTATTGTGACAAAACGTACTTCTGAATTGATGAAGAAGAAAAATCAGCTTCAGGAATTAAATATAACCTTGAGTACTGTTATGAAATCCGTGGATAAGGAACGGGAAAAATTTCAGAAAAGTGTTGGCGATACTGTCCGGAATACTCTCCTGCCTGCCCTGATCCCCATTCGGAAGGAGAAATCCGAACCCATACGAAATACCTATCTTGACATTGTAGAAGACCAATTGCTCAAACTCACATGGGGCGGGAAAAATAATCAGCATGCCCTGTTATTGAAACTGACACCCATGGAAATGAAGGTGTGCAGATTCATTCAGGCCGGTGCTTCCACCAAGGAAATTGCCGAGGCCTTCAATCTGTCTGTTGTTACCATTCAAACCCACCGCAGGAACATCCGCCGCAAGCTGGATTTGAAAAACCGGAATGTCAATTTGAGTACCTTTTTAAATCAGGCCGGGCAAACCGAAGCTGAAAGCGAATGGTAATTAGTCTATTTTATTCTTAAAATTCAACTAGTTGTACGGTTTTATGTCTCGCTGTTCTATACGCATGCCATACTTAATGAGTATGCAAAAATACTCATTAAATACCTGTTCACTCATCTTCCCACCTTTATAAAAAAAAGTTAGGCTATTTTTATCCTTGCATCGTTAACTAAGGAGGCAATGATGGATACGGATCAAAATAGCCCACTCAACTTTTTGCGCGACTTTTTCCTGGCCAGAGACGGTCAAGAATTGACTAAGGCCGGTATGGCGTTGGTCAAAGAGTACGGCGCCGCAACCGTGAAAAACGACCCAGACTGGGACGAAGCGGAATTTTCCTTTAACCGGCTTTTTGTCGGTCCAAAAGCCCCCGAAGCACCTCCCTATGCATCTTTTTATCTTGAATCGGAGCCTCAGCTGATGGGTGAATCAACGTTTAAGGTCAGTCGTCTTTATGAGATGGCCGGGTTGGTCTCACCGCTAAAAGGGCAACTTCCGGATGATCATCTCGGGGTTGAGCTGGACGCTGCCGTTGGTCTGCTGGATATCATCGAGAAACAGGATGCAGAAGAACCCAGCATTCTGTGGCTCTATTTTTTAGATGATCATCTGGCTGTATGGCTGCCAAAATTTTTAAATCAAGCCCGCCGTGCAAATGCCGGGCATCCGGTTGTCGACCTGGCTTTGGATCGGTTGGAAGTCTGGCTTACAGATCGGAAAACATTAACAGGAGGGAAATGATCAATGACCCAATGGACAAAACAAGACATTGAAAAGGCAGTAGACTGTCCCATGACGCGTCGCCGGTTCATGAAGTGGCTGACAGCGGCAGGTGTGGCAGTGGCAATGCCCTGCGGATTTTTGCAACCGGAAACAGCCGCGGCCCAAGGAATCGTGTATGAAGGGGGGTATCAGACCTTTCGAAATGCCTGTCCCCGGAACTGCTACGACACCTGCGGACTGGTTACCCATGTCAAAGACGGGGTAGCAAAATTCGTGGAAGGGGCCCCTGAATCGACTTACACCGACGGTGGAGCCTGTGTCAAAGGAAACTCCTATATACGAAGACTCTACTCCCCGGACCGGATTAAGTACCCCATGGTCCAGGAAGGTCGGGGATCCGGAAACTGGAAACGGATCTCCTGGGATGATGCCATGACCCGGATCGCCAACAAGATGATCGAAATAAATGATAAAGACGGCTCTCTGCTCGGACTTGCCCTAACCAAATATTCGGGTAACTTTGGGATTACCAACTATGGTGTGGAGGGGATGTTTTCATCGTTGGGTTATACAACCCGGATGGTGGGGACACCGTGCTGGCCCGCAGGAATCGATGCCCAGAATTACGATATGGGAAACATGTGGTGCAATGATCCCGAAGATATGGTGGATGCTAAGTATATTATTCTCTGGGGTGTGAATCCGGCCTGGTGCTCGGTTCACTCCATGAAATATATCTATGAGGCGAAAAGACGCGGTGCAAAAGTGCTCTGTATTGATCCTGTCCTCACCCAGACTGCGGCCAAGGCGGATGAGTACTGGCAGGTAAAAACTTCGGAAGATGGTGCACTGGCCCTGGGAATGGCAAGACATATCCTGGACAAAGGGCTCGTGGATGAAGACTGGGTGGCAGCCAACAGTCTGGGTTTCAATGAATTTGCCCAGTATTTGAAAAATGAAGTTACTGTTGAATGGGCTGCCAAAAAGTCCGGTGTTCCGGCCGACCATATTACCCGGGCAGCTGAAGAGTTTGCCAATAATAATCCGTCGACGATCTGGATTGGATACGGGTTGCAGCGGCATGTGAACGGTGGCGCCACGGTAAGGGCTATTGATGCACTGGTTGCTATGACCGGGAACATTGGAAAGAAAGGCGGCGGCGCCCGGTACGGACATTTAATGACCTGGGGTTTCAATTATCACGCCATGATTCATTCAGGGCCCAAAGGATCCAAAGGGTATCTTGGAGAGGCAGCCAAAGGTGAATTTGATTTTACCAAGGATGAGGAAGGGCCGTCTTATTCAAATCGTACGCTGAATATTAATAAAACCGCCCGTGAACTGCTAAACGCTTCTGACCCGCCGGTGCGAATGCTGTGGGCATCCTGCAAGAATCCGGTCAGCCAGGATTTTGATCGGAATCTTATGCAAAAAGCGTTTGATAAACTTGAGATGGTGGTATCCGTTGATCAGTTTTTTACCCAGACCGTGGAGCAGTCCGATATTGTATTGCCGGTCACAACGCTTTTTGAAGAGTGGACCGTCAATGTCAGCTACTGGCATTACTGGATGTCCCTGAATGAACAGTCTGTTAAGCCGCTGCACGAGGCCAAATCAAATATTGAGATCGCATCAGCACTTTCCAAAAAGCTTAATGAACTCAAACCCGGTTCCTGTACCTTCCCTGAAGATATTGATACCAAAGAGTGGATGGCCAAAGAATTTAATAAGGGAATTTATGATCTGTTCGGCATTAATTCCTGGGAGGATTTAAAAAAAGGTACGGCCAAGGCGAAGAATCACCTGGTACCATGGGCAGACGGAAAATTTGGAACGCCGTCCAAAAAGTATGAGTTCAAGTCGGATCTTTGTGCCGAACACGGATTCAATGCCCTTCCCAAATATGTGGAGAGCCGAAAGCCATACGACAAGCTCAGGCTGTTAACACCGCACACGAAATTCGGCATCCATTCTCAGTTTGTTAATATTGACTGGATGGAGGAATTCAATGGCAAACCATATGTATACATCCACCCGTCAGCAGCCAAATCCAGGAAGATTTCCGAAGGAGATATGGTTGTTGTCAGAAATAAACTCGGAAAGGTCATGATTACAGCTTCCCTCACCGACAACGTTCCCGTGGACGCTGTCCTGATGTATGAGGCCTGGTTTAATAAAAATAACTTTAATTGCCAGTACCTGGTAGACGATACCTCCGCAGATATGGGAGCCTACAAGGCCGGAGCGCCGGGTGTGGCGATCCATGACCAGTTTGCAGAAGTTGTCAAGGCATAGGGAAAGGAGATTTACGATATGAAAAAACAACTTGGTTTTCTGGTTGATGCCGAAAGATGTCTTGGCTGTTTTACCTGTGCCATGGCTTGCAAAAATCAATATCATCAGGAAAACGGTGTAAAGTGGCGACAGATTTATCCGCTGAAAGAAGAAATTTACCCGCACAAGGAAAGAGCTTTTTACTCTCTGGCGTGCAACCACTGTGAGAATCCAACCTGTCTTCAGGTATGCCCTGTAAAAGCATATTATAAACGGGATAAGGATGGTGTTGTGGTTCACGAACAAAAAAAGTGCATTGGGTGCAAAAATTGTATCCGGTCCTGCCCCTATGGCGTTCCGCAACACAATGCCGCTATGAAAAAAGCGGAAAAATGCAGTCTGTGTTATCAGCGCCTTGATGCCGGACTTAAGCCGATGTGTGTCCAGCAATGTCCGGTGGAAGCAATCGTGGTGATCGATCTTGCAAATTTTGATTCCACTGGGACCGTCCAGTTTGCACCGGGATTTTCCAAACAGACGTCTTTGAATCCGTCAGTTCGATTTCGTGCACCAAAATTACCCGAGGTGGTGAGGAGGGAAAAAATATGAGTACTTATGAGACCCCATTAATTTTATTCACGGTATTGTCCCAACTCTCTATCGGTCTGGTGGCTGTTAGCTCTTTACAGCTTGCCGGAGGAGCAGTTGAATCCGCAAAATTTCGGACCGGCTGGATGGTTGCCTGCGGTGTTCTTGTGGTGGGTATGGTTGCGTCTGTGTTCCATCTGGGACATCCATTCGGCGCGTTCCGGGCCATTACACATCTTGGATCTGCCTGGCTGAGCAGGGAGGCGTTGAGTATAGGACTGCTTCTTACGCTTTTGATTGCCGGGATCGTTCTGATGCGTGAGCAATTAAGACTTGACCTCACCGTCATTACAGGAATCGTCGGGCTGCTCACCATATTATGCATGGGAATGACATATTCTCCGCCCAGTTTTCCGGCATTGAATAACGGACTGCCTTTTGTATTCTTTCTGTTAACGGCGGTTCTACTGGGTCCGGCCTGCGGCGTTTTGTTCGCATCGGATTCAGGCAAACCGATTTTGGAAAAAATTCTTACCATCAGCCTGATCGTCGGCTTGATCATCTACCTGGTTGTCCCCTGTATCTGGGCCTCCGGTGGCCAGACTATGCAGGAGACCAGCCGGCTATGGTTTGGCTCCTCTCTTTATTGGGGACGGGTCATCATTGGATTAGCCGCTCCCCTGGCGATTATCCTGAAGATGAAACAAGTCCCAAACTGGCTTTGGGTAGTGATCCTGGTCGGCGAACTTATGGGCCGGGCTGTTTTCTTTGGTAATACCGTCCATACAGCGGCAAATATGGGTGGTTTGTATTAAACTTGTGTAAAACAGGCAATCCAAGTCAGATCGAAACCGGCCGCGCGTTTGAAATGATGCGATGGCCGGTTTCACCCGGCCCGGATTGAGAAAAAACATTGCCGGTTGAATTGATTACGGCAATCATGCAATGAAGAGGTTTTTATGAAACGCTCCGGTTGCTTGGTACATTTAGGAAAATACAGCATTTTACCCCCAGGTATCATCTTCCGGGTTCTGTTGATTGGTGCCATGGTATTATCTGCGCTACCCGTATGCGGTGAAGACGATCTGTCCTCTTTGTTCGGCCCGTTTTTGAACCAAAATTATAAAGCCACAGCGGTTTCAGAATCTTTGACCGGCAGAGTAGGGGAACAGATCAAGCTTTCATTTACCCTGGATCCACCCGAGGAACCGGTTGGATCTTTTCTGACCGTTAATTTGAGTGAACACAAATTCCCGGAACTTGTTAAAAAGGATCAGCAGCCTAAAGTGTTGACCGGGTTTCCCGATACGAGCATGTTTTTTTCACAACCGGGAATTTACCAATATTCGGTTGTTGTGTCACTCATTGCCAAAGGAAGCTGTGCCGGTGTGCATGCAGATAAAGTATATAAAGGGGTTATTACGGTTGATGTGTCTCCGTAATTGGAATCAAAGGGCCTTTTGAACAATAAAAGCATCGGATTAAGATATATGGAAACTTTTGACACCTACCTTGAAGGATCGGCACAACTGCATGGACATCTTTGTCCCGGTCAGGTGATTGGTGTTCGCATGGCCATGCTCGGTTGTCAACTGATCGGACTTGATCAGCCGGACCGGTTACCGCAAATAAAAAAACTGATCGTGTATGTAGAGATGGACCGGTGTGCCACAGATGCCATATCCTATGTCACCGGAGCAAAACTTGGCAGACACTCTTTAAAATTTGTAGACAACGGTATTATGGCCGCCACATTTGTTAATATAGAGACCCAAAAAGCCTTTAGAATTGTTTCAACGGAAGAGTCAAGAGACAAGGCCGCAGCTCAGATCTCTTTCGGGACCAATCCGGCGGAACAGCAGCTTGAGGCATACAAGCAGATGGATGACCGCGATCTGTTTGTAATCGAAGAGGTCCGTGTGGATATTCCGGCCAGTGACATGCCGGGGCCGACAAAGTTTAAGGCAGTCTGCGTGAGATGCGGAACCGTTGTCCGGGACAAAAGGGAGGTCCTGCAGAGTGATCAGATTCTGTGCAGACCCTGTGCCTTTGGCACATATTATCAACCCGTGAGCAATAAAGGAAAGCAGCATGTGCAAAAAAGCAGCATCTACGCCTTATAAAACCATACCGGTTGAACAGACCGTGGGACTAACGCTGGCCCATGATATGACTGAAGTCATTCCCGGAAAATCCAAAGGTCCGGCGTTCAGGAAAGGCCATAGAGTTCGCTCCCGGGATCTGTGCCGATTGATGAAAATGGGCAAGAATCATCTTTATGTCCTTGATCTGAAAGAAAATCAGGTTCATGAGGATCAGGCTGTTTTTGAACTGGCATCTGCTCTTTCAGGTCCCGGTGTTACATTTTCCGGCAGTCCCAAGGAGGGCAAACTTGAGCTTAGGGCGGATTATAACGGTCTTTTTAAAATTAATCGTGAAGCGCTTGTCGATTTTAACATGCATGAAGATGTGATGTGTGCCTGCATTCACAACAACACCGTTGTTAAAAAAGGTCAAAGCCTGGCAGGTACCAGGGCTATACCCCTCATCATCGACCGTGACAAGCTTAACAAAGCGGTGAAAACGGCAAAGCAAAATTATCCTGTTTGTTCGGTTAAGGTGTTGAACCCTCTGAAAGTAAGACTGGTCATCACAGGGAATGAAGTCTATAAAGGACTTGTCAAGGACAGGTTCAGACAGATCGTTGAAAAAAAAGTAAATGCCCTGGGTGCCACCCTGGAGGAAAGTGTGATCCTTCCGGATGACCGGGAACTGATCGCCGGCCAGATACGGTCGTATCTGGAGAATGATACGGATCTGATCATCACAACCGGTGGCATGTCTGTTGATCCGGATGATGTCACAAAAGCCGCCATTGAAGATGCCGGATTTGACCGGATTCACTACTCAGCCGCTGTACTGCCGGGAGCCATGTTTCTTCTGGGATATCACTCCAATATGGCCATCATGGGCGTGCCTGCCTGTGGCCTGTATCACGACGTCACTGTTTTTGACCTGGTCCTGCCGCGAATTGCCGCAGGTGAGAAACCAAACCGGCGCAGCCTGGCCGAATTATGCCATGGCGGCTTGTGCATGAACTGCGATCCCTGCCGTTTTCCGGTATGCCCGTTTGGTAAAGCCTGATTATCATCAAATAGTATAACAAACCTGCTGCTTTTGCTGTAATCGATATACGACATTGTGGTAATTTCATCTTTTTTCCTGCTGATATTCGTCTTCAGGACGATATACTTTTTTTCCAAACACTTGCTACAATAAAAATTCCCTATATTAACCGTACGTAGATAAATCCGTGTTCCTTGAACGGTGACACAGGGTTGCAATGGTGGTTTGATACACAAATTCCGCTATTGAAATGAATATAATTGGAATGAACAGACATTAAGTCTGGAGAGGACAACATGGAATATATTGAAGTTGATCAGAGAGCTGATGATTTTATCGGTAAGGTGGAAAAGTTAAGCCGTACCAGTTTGAGCCGCTGCTGGCATTGCTTTGGATGCAGCGGCGGCTGCCCCATTGCCGAGGATATGGATTATATGCCCAACGCAATTCTCAGGATGATCCAGTTCGGGATGATGGAAAAGGTGCTGCAAAGCTCAACCATCTGGATGTGTGTCGGGTGCAATACCTGTTCAGACCAATGTCCAAATGCCGTTGATATTGCTGCCATAATGGACGCGCTGCGCCAGTTGGCAATTGAGGAAAATACCCAGATAGCCGAACCTAAAATTCTCTCCTTTCACAAGGAAGTCGTTGATTCAATTGCCAGGTACGGGCGGACACATAAGCTTGAAATCATGATGCGGTATAAACTGGTTGAAAAAGATTTTTTTACAGATTCCATGGTCGGTTTAAAGATGCTGTTAAAAAGAAAACTGGAGCTGTTTCCGTCAAAAGTTCAAGACAAAAAGAGCCTTAAAACAATTTTCGATATGGGAGGTGCAGGCGGATGAGCATGATTAAAAAAGAGCTGAGCTATTTTCCCGGGTGTTCCCTTGCCACCACAGCCAAAGAAAACAATGAGTCACTGGTATCATTTTTAGCTCATTTTGATATTAAGTTGACCGAAGTTGAAGACTGGAACTGCTGCGGTTCTTCTTCAACACACAGCATCAATGCAAAGCTTGCGCTTCCCCTTGCGGCCCGCAATCTTTTTATCACACCCAAAGATAAACCTCTGCTTGTCGCCTGTCCCGGATGCTTTTTGCGCCTGGAACAGGCCCGGCTGGAACTCGATGACTCCAAAGAAAAACAGGCGGTGTTTGAAAAAAAATTTGACCGGCCGTACAACAAAAACCTTAAACTGCTTCATTTCTTTGAATTGCTGTCAGATATGCACGATGCCGGGATGCTGAATAATTTAAAAGGCCGGCTGAACGGATTGAAAATAGCCCCCTATTACGGGTGCATGCTGGCAAGACCGCCTGTCATGAACAAATCTAAAAATCATTCAGGCCTGATCGAAAAGACGATGTCCTCCCTTGGTGGGGAGCTTATGCCGTGGTCGTTCCCCAATACCTGCTGCGGGACCTTTTTATCGGCCAGCCGGCCGAAAGTGTCAGCCAGGCTGGTTAACAAGATTATGGCCGGTGCCAAACGATCCGGAGCCAAATGTGTGGTTACTGCCTGTGCCATGTGTCATTTGAATCTGGAGATGCGCACAGAACCAGCCCATCAGATGCCTGTGTTTCATTTTTCCGAACTGCTTTCAATGGCATTGTCGGGACAGATGAAGCGAGGCTGGACAAGCCGTCATTTGATTAACCCGCTTCCGCTGCTGGATCAAAGAGAGCTGGTCCACAGCAAATAATGGCAGCGCCATCGTCCCCTTAAAGACGGTTGGGCTAAAACTATATTATGAAGGAGAAAAGATGAAAATACTTGGAATTTCCGGCAGCCCCAGAAAACACAACACGTCCGGCGTTTATGCGCTTGTAAAAACAGTTTTGGAAAATACAGAGATTGAATATGAACTGGTCTCTTTGAGGAACAAGCAGATCTCCGGCTGCATTGCCTGTCTGGGTTGTGTTAAAGATAATGTCTGCAAACTGGAAGATGATCTAAAACCGATACGGGAGAGAATTCTTGAGGCTGATGCCCTTGTCTTCGGCGCACCCAATTATTATTCAACGATGAATGTGCAGTCCCATGCCTTTCTTGAACGGTTTTTCCAGTTCCGCCACCAGACCGGCAACCTTTTATGGGGGAAACTTGCAGTTGCTGTCGGGGTGGGGGGAACATCGGGTGATATTCCCGCAGCGGAAATAGAAAAAATGTTTCTTTACAATTTCATTGAAACCGTGGCTAAAGTTTCGGGTATGGGTGCGGCATCCTGCTACAGCTGCGGACATGGCGAGACATGCCAGGTGGGAATTCCGGTGACAATGCATGGTGTGAATGGCAAGATAACGCCTGACATGATTCCTGATGTTAAAAAACAGGATGATGTGATGGCCTCGGCCGCAAGTGCGGGAAAACTGTTGGGAGAGCGCTTGAGATCCGGTCATGACAAGGCGGTGGTAACCGCTGCCATGCAGGAAAAAATGATGGCCATGTTTGAAGGGTCGGTCTGATAATAAAGAGACGACCTCATTAAGGGAGAGTGGCAGATTTTGGAGCCCAAAAACTTTAAAATACCAGGAGGCGATATGGAGTTTAAGACCTATGTGTGTCCCCATTGCAGAAAAATGCTGATGAAGGGGAAAGTCAAACGGTTGAAAATGACCTGCCCCCATTGCCAGAAAATGGTGGATGAAAAGGAACGCGGTTTACTGGAACCCAAAGCGTGACAGCAGCGGGGGAATCGTGAACATTGAAAGGTTGTCAAAAGCAATAAGACTTAAAACGATTTTCAGAAACGATTGCACTGACTACGAATTACAGCCGTTTCTTGATTTTCACGCCCTGCTTGAAAACAGCTATCCTCTCATTCGTCAGACACTTGAAAAAAAAGTGATTAACACCTATTCCCTGTTGTATAAATGGCCTGGCAAAAATCCCAAACTTGACCCCATCGCCTTTCTTGCCCATTTTGATGTGGTCCCTGTGGAACCGGGAACACAGCAACAATGGAGATATGACCCTTTCAGCGGGGCAATTGCCGATGGCTTTGTCTGGGGCAGGGGGGCTCTGGATATGAAAGGGCCGCTCATGGCAATGATGGAGGCGGTTGAGACACTTTTGAGCCAGGGGGTCCGGCCGGAGCGGACCATATACCTGGCCCTGGGCCATGATGAGGAGTCAGGCGGCTTCAACGGGGCTAAAAAGATTGCCTTTTTTCTAAAAAACAGGGGGATCCGTTTCCTGTATACACTGGATGAGGGTATGGCGGTCCTGGATCAAAAATTGTCACCTATTAAACAACCCATCGCCGTTATCGGTATTGCGGAAAAAGGGTATCTTACCCTGAAACTGAGTGTTAAAGATAAAGGCGGTCACCCGTCTGTGGCCCCGTTCAAGACCGCCATCGGCACACTTTGCCGTGCAGTCCGAAGGCTTGAGAGAAAACCGATGCCTGCAGCTTTTGTGAAACCGTCATACTCTTTTTTTGAGCACATAAGTCTGTATTTACCCCTGTGGGCAAAAACAGTGCTGAAAAACAGCTCTATTTTTAACTGGTTGATTCTTTTCATGCTCGGCCGCTATGAAAAGACAAATGCGATGATCCGGACGATTGGTGTGCCGACAATGATCCAGTCTGGCGTCAGGGAAAATATCTTACCATGCAGTGCAACAGCTCTGATCAATTACAGGATTCTGCCCGGAGACAGCATAAAAAAAGTCGTGAGGCATGTGACAAAAGCAATCGATAATGATGTGAAGATTGAAATATGTGACGGCATTATTTGTGAACCATCGCCTGTGTCGGATAAACAATCTAAAGGTTACCTGTCACTGGCAAAGGCAATTGGCCGGGTTTTTCCGGATACCGCAATCTCTGCCGGTCTTGTTCTGGGAACCACCGACTCAAGATACTACAGTGACATAAGCCGCAACAATTACCGGTTTGCACCATTTGTTTTCGGGCCACAGGACAGGCTCAGGATTCATGGCACCAACGAACGGGTCCCCATTAAGGGATATGTACGCGCCATTGAATTTTACATGCAGGTGATAAAAAAGGCTCCCTAATCAGATGGGCACCCTTTGGTTATTTAAGCTTTCAGAAATTTGCCCAAAGAAGGTTATCCGCTTGGTTGTGAAGTTATAACGATTTGATGGTGACCGGGATACCCGCCACCGATAGAATGACTGTTTCAACACTTGCCGCTATCTTCTGGTTCACAAGTCCAGCCGCATCCCTGAACTGTCTGGATAATTGATCCCCCGGAACAATACCCGACCCAACCTCGTTTGAAACAAGAATAACAGGACAATTGGATTGATCAAGGCTTTGCGTCAGTTTTTGGGTCATGGAAGCGATCTCTTCAAGACAATAGCGGGCCAACATCATATTTGATACCCACAGGGTCAGACAGTCCACAAGGATGATATCCGAAGACAGGGATGCACTGTCTATGGTTTCCGGCAGATCGAGGGGAACTTCCAGAGTATCCCAGTTGACTCCTCTTTCATTCTGATGATTTTTTACACGCAGTTTCATCTCAAAATCCGTGGGAACAGATGTTGCGATAAACCGTTTCTTAGGGCCCGGGATCCGGTTGGCCATGTCAAGGGCATGCGAGCTTTTCCCGCTTCTGCATCCGCCAAGCACAAGGGTGTTTTTTTTCATAGCTGTCATATCCTTGCGGTTATTTTGTCGTCCGGGGCGGTGCCTGGAGATGAAAAATCTGTTCAATACATAGCTATTGTCACACGGTCCGGATTGTTTTTGGCTACAGCAGGGTGTACATCATTTTTCTATACCGACCCTTGCCTTGATTCCCTTTTTAAAATAGTGTTTGACCTCATCTATTTGTGCAACCTCGTCTGCCTGTGCAATGACAGCCGGGGTCGCTTCCCGTCCGGTTACAACGAGCTGAACATGTTCGGGTTTCATGTTAAAAAGATCTAAAAGCGCCTGCTCGGTAATGATACCGTACTTAACAGCCACATTGCCCTCGTCTATGATGACAAGATCATGCCTTTTTTCTTCTAATATCCTGAAAATTTTTTTGTAACCCAGTATCCCGGCCTTTTTATCATCTTCAGATGGTTTGCCTTTTACAAATTTGCCCAGGCCGTAATGCTCCACGGTCAACTGCTCGGGAAATTGTTTGAACGCATTCATTTCAGAATAATGCCCGGATTTTAAAAATTGACCGATAAATACCTTTTTCCCGGCACCCAGCGCCTTTACGGCAAGCCCGAGGGCAGAGGTGGTCTTCCCCTTACCATTTCCCGTATAAATCTTAATGTATCCTTTCATTCGTTTAACCCCCCTGTGAGACCCTCCACCATGATATGCTGTATTGGGATCTGATAAAAAGAGTAAAAATTGTATTGTGGCATTTTTCATTTTTTCAAGTCATATTTTTTTGCATATCCCCTGGGCGTGTACATGAAGTCGGCAAACCGGGCAGATGTTGAATTCCCGATAAATAGAATGGTCTGCATACCGACCTGTGCCTGGTGAATTTTGTTTAAAGGAACAATTGTGACATCCTGGTCTTCTCTCATAGCAGCGGTCACAATACCCACAGGGGTCTGCCCGTCCCTGTATTCACAGATAATTTCTTGGGCTCTAGCAAGCTGCCAGTCTCTTTTTTTGCTCTTTGGATTGTAAATGACAATGACATAATCTGCAAAACCAGCAGCATGCAGCCTTTTTTCGATGGTTTCCCAGGGAGTTAACAGGTCACTTAAACTGACAACAGCAAAATCATGGGTCAAGGGTGCTCCGACTAAAGAGGCGCCCGCTGCCAGTGCCGGGATTCCGGGTACGACTTCTATTTCAATGCAGTTGTCCAGGATCTGCTCAGATTTCTGTGATGTGTGCCGCAAAAGTTCTATCCCCTTTTTCTGGCACAGTTCAAATACCAGACCTGCCATGGCATAAATCCCGGAATCCCCGCCGGATATCAAGGCACATGATTTCCCTAAAAGAGCGGTATCAATCGCTTTTTCAACCCGTTCGACCTCTTTTTTCATTCCCGTGGAAATGATCTGCTGCTCCTTTATGGCGGGTTTGATAAGATCAATATAGGTTGTATATCCTGCAACGGCATCGGCCCGGTTTAACAGCGCCCGCGCCCTGGGTGCCATATAACTGACATCTCCTGGGCCCGTACCGATCACAAAAAGCCGGGGTGTTTTATGGCTGGCATCTGTCATGTCTCTTCTCCTGATGCCTGAATCCATGGGAGAATCCGGCGTCATAAAGTTTTGATTTGATGATTGAAGACTTGTTTTTGACCGCTTCAACGGCTTTACCCACAATGATCAATGCCTGGCGGGTCAGGTTTTCCTGTTGAACTATGCCAGCAAGTTCGCACGCTTTTGTAAAAACAATTTTTTCTTCCGGGTGACTTACTTTATAGGCAACTGCGCAGATACTGTGCTGCCCGTAGTGTGTTGAAATGATTTTTTCAACGCGTTGAACATGTCCGATGCTCAGATAGATGGCCATGGCGCTTTGATGGGAGGCAAGTAATTCAAGGGATTCCATTTCCGGCACAGGGGTCCGGCCTGATATTCTGGTCAAAATGAGCGTCTGGGAAATCTCAGGTAGGGTGAACTCCATATTCATTGCAGCCGCAGCTGCAAAGGCAGCGGTCACACCGGGAATAGTCCGGTAAGGTATCCCCAGATTGTCCAGTTCCCGCATCTGTTCGTTTATGGCGCCATAAAGAGACGGATCTCCGGTATGCAGCCGCACCACTTTATCACCTTTTTCAAAACCTTTTTTCACGGTGGATACTATTTCTTCAAGGTCCATACCGGCACTGTCTAAGGCTGTGGCCGCAGGTTTCATCCATTTTAACAGCGCTTTGGGCACAAGGGACCCGGCATAGATTACAAGATCGGCTTCCTTGAGCAGATGCTGACCTTTAACCGTAATCAGATCAGGATCACCCGGTCCGGCACCAATAAATATAACAGGATTGGTTTTCATTTTCCCGCCAGAATGAGTGTCCAGTAATTCGGCTTTCTCTCTTCCAGGACGTTCATATCGGTTATTATTTCTTCGCCTTGTCGCCCGCATTTTGATATGGCAACGCTGTTCTCATGGAAGCCGGTATCCTTCAGGGCAGAATTGATATCAACAACATTCTTATAGGCTTTGAGCATCACTACATTCTGTACATCCACAGGACATTTTCTCAACTGATCACCGCCATATGCCCCCGATGTGATGAGAAGGGATTCTTCAGCCTCCACAAGGGTCCGGTTCAGTCTGGCGGATGCTGCATGAAATGATGTGATGCCGGGAATGGTTTCAATAACGGCCTCAGGCATGACAAATGCAAGACTCTTCAGTACGTAACCGAAAGTAGAGTAGGTCAAAGGATCTCCCAGCGTCAGGAATGCGGCATTCAACCCATCGTGCAGTACATCTGCAATTTTTTCGGCATTTTTTTTCCACGCCTTTTGTTTGATCAGTTTGTCCGATGTCATGGGAAAGGGCAGCTGAATAATGGTGGCAAATTTTGAAATATGCGGTCTTGCGATATCAAGAGCCAGACTATAGTCATTTTTTGATGAGGCGGCAGTGAAGATAACATCTGCTTCTCCTGTGGCTTTCACCGCTTTTAAAGTTAGAAGTTCCGGATCACCCGGACCAACGCCTATTCCATAAAGTTTACCATGTGCAATCATAAGTTGCCTCCTCTTGTCGGGATAACCCCGGGAAAGTCAGGATACTGCCATCGACTTTGTTCCTGGTTGCGGCCGAAACAAAAGCTCCTTTAATCCACGTGAAAGAAAGGAATCTTAAATAAACTTTAATAAGGTAACAAAAAGTGAAAGGGGTAGGTTACAGCGTTTTCACGGTATCTTTAAATTACCCTTTTGTAACGGTCAATACTTATCAAACTGTACTATCATCGTTGATATCGGGGATACCGTATTTATCCTCAATGAGAGCAGACAACCAACCGCGCGGGCTGGCTGCTGTGCTGATTTCAGGCGGGTATTCTGACTTCCGGATCTTCTTACACTCTGCGTCTTCCCATTTTTGTCGATGATAAAAACCAAATACAAAAACAGTGACATCAAGCAGATTTCATCCCCGGTTACAGCGGCGGGTCCGTTCCTGACTTTCACAGGATTCCCTCTCGGTATTAATGCCTGAACCCATTGTGATTATTTTACACCTGGGCTGCCTCACTTCACTATATAAGTATCAGTTGACAAGTCTAAGGGTAAATAGTCCAAAAGATGAATTCTAATTGATGAAAAGACGATTTTGAATACGCAAACGTGAATGTACATAGTCTTATTCCAAAAATTACAGGAAAAATGAGAAATCGCAAGTCAGGTTAAAAAACCATCTTTTGGACGAATTGTTTTGATTCGTCTTCTCTGGTATAATAGGTGAAACCAAACAGGTAATACCGTTTGACCCTAAAAAACCTCCAGGGTAACAGGTGTCAGGGCAACCGTTTCACACTCATTGACGGGGATAAAGTGGATATTCATAATAAGAGCATTTCCGCAATTTTAAATAATCTATCCGATGCGTTTATCATCATAAATGCCGAAGGTAAAGTTGATTTTATCAATGAAGTTGCCCAGAAAATAACAGGGTACTCCAGCGGTGAGGCGAAAAGTATGCAATGTGACCAGTTATTCAACGCACCGACCTGTCAGACGGAATGCCTTTTCAGACATAAAACCGGAATTAACAAGGTAAATTACAAGCGCGAACTTTTTATCACACGTAAAGACGGCCGTCAGATCCCAATTGAATGTACGACATCAACGATCATTGATACGGACGGAGCGGTTGCCGGAGCGGTAGAGGTATTCAGGGATATATCGAAAATCAAACTTCTTGAAAATAACCTCAAAGACTATGAATACAAATACCGCAGACTTTTTGAAAGCACTAAGGATATGATATTCATCACATCAGATGACGGCAGGTTTGTTGATTTTAACCAGTCACTGGTCGATCTTCTGGGATTCACAAGCAAAAAAGAGTTGTATTCACTGAAATTCCTTAAGGAGATTTTTATTGATGCCATTCACTGGCAGGTGTTTCAAAAGCAGATTGATCTTAATGGATTTGTCAAAGATTTTGAGGCTGGTCTTAAAACAAAGGAAGGGACCCGGCTTCACTGCAGCCTGAGTGCAAATGCCGTTACAAATGCCAATGGTGACATTGTCGGGTATGAGGGGATCGCCAAAGACATAACACCGCGGATGGACGCTTTCAGAAATCTGTACAAGCATCATCAGGAGCTGCTGCTGATCAATACCATCGCAGTGACGATGAACAGCGTTCATGATTTAGATACGGTGCTGTCAACTGCCCTGAAAGAGGCCATGACCCTTCTGGATTTTTCAGTGGGTGCCATTTTTTTGATCAACCACGATAAGGAAAGGTTCGAATTCAATGCCCAGAGGGGGTTTCCGGAAATAATACATGATGACGCGGTCCAATTGAACTTTCATGATGATCAATTGATGAGCTATCTTCTCGGGCCTGATAATTTTGTAACCCCCAAATCAATTTTTCCTTCGTTCAAGGTCTCACTGGTAAACATAGTTACTTGCCGAACCATTACGCTGACATGTTTTCTGATTACCGAAAAAGAGAAACCCTCAGGGTTTATGGCATTTTCGATAGACAATGAAGAAAATCTTTCCATTGAGGATTTTCACCTGCTGGGTTCCCTGGGCAATTTCGTCGGCGGCGCCATTGCAAATATCAAATTGATTAAAAAAGTAAAGCAGCACCGGGAAGAACTGCAAAGAGTGACCGAAAGGTTGTTTCAATCCCGGGAAGTTGAATGTAAGCGGATTTCGCGTGAACTACATGACGAAACCGGTTCTTCATTGATCGGCATAAATTTGAAACTGGATGCCGTAGAAAATAAGCTGCAGGATGAGGCAAGTGATGCCCGGGCACTGCTGCGTCATGTCAAAGGGCAGATTAATAAAACATATATGGAGATGCGCCGGATTTCTCACAGCCTTCATCCGGCACTTTTGACAGATCTGGGTCTTGAACCAGCTCTGGATCAGTACATCCTGGAGATATCGGAAAGAACCGATTTAAACATTGTATTTAAAATGATTGGATTTACCGGACGGATTGATCCTGATATTGAGACGGTGCTGTACCGTTTATCCCAGGAGGCCCTGAGTAATACGCTTAAATATGCATCAGCCACGATATTTAAGTTATCTTTAATAAAAAGCTATCCTTCCATTATATTTGTAGCGTATGATGATGGTATGGGGTTTGATATTGAAACAAATCACAACGAAAGACATGGATTGGGTCTGCTCTCCATGCGAGAAAGAACCACGATGCTGGGGGGGGAAATTCGGGTTGAGATCAGCCCCTGGCCAGGGCACCCGCATCCGGATTGAAATACCCATTAATACGGGTGATGTATCGTTAAAAGAGTGCAGTCCGGACACCTTATAGGAGGTTTATGAGCAGTTATCCGATTACCATTATTATTGCCGATGATCACACCATAGTCCGGCAGGGCTTGACAAAACTGCTGGAAGAAGAGAAGTCCATGCAGGTGGTAGGAGAAGCCAAGGACGGCAGGGAAGCCGTCACAAGGGTCCATGATCTGGAACCGGATATTGTTATCATGGATATCGCTATGCCTAAACTGAATGGCATCGAAGCCAGTCGTCAGATAAAACAGGCTGTTCAGAAAACAAAAATCATCATCCTGTCCATGCACGATCACAGCCGATATGTCCGTGAACTTTTAGGCCTGGGTGTCTCCGGTTACCTGTTGAAAAATTCCGCCAGCCAGGAGATCGTGAAGGCAATCAATTGTGCCGTAAAAGGGGAAACATATCTGAGTCCTGCCATATCAAGCCGGGTTATAGAGGATTATGTGGGGATGAATAAAAAATCTCAGGAAGAGGAGTTGTACAACACGCTATCAAACAGGGAAAGAGAAGTATTCCAAATGGTAGTGGAAGGCAGTTCAACAAAGACAATTGCAGACACACTGTGTGTAAGCCCAAGCACGGTAAAATCCCACAGGTCGAATATCATGGAAAAACTTAAAATGGATAACTTGTCCCAGCTGATTCAATATGCCATACAGCTTGGAATTATTGATATCCAGATATAAAAAGGGGGACGCCCATGTCTGAACAAGACAGCGTGTTGGACGCCATGAGAAAGGCTGTGGTCAATTATGATAACGAAGCGTGCAAAAAAGCCGTGTTAAAAGCGCTTGAATTAAAAATAGATCCGTCTTATGCCATTATGAAGGGATTGGCCCTGGGGATGAATAAAGTCGGGGTTTTATTTGATACCAATGAGTATTTTGTACCCGAAGTATTAATGTGCACTGATACATTATATGAAGGCCTTGAACTTTTAAGACCACACATTGAAAAGAAACAGACTGAGAAAAGGTCTAAAATTATCATCGGTACTGTTTTGGGAGATGTTCACGATATCGGTAAAAATCTGGTGAAACTGATGTTTGAAGCAGCGGACTGGGTAATCTACGATCTTGGCCGTGATGTGCCCCTTGAAACTTTTGTGGAAAAACAGCATGAAATCAAAGCGGATGTCGTGGCAATTTCAGCCATGATGACCACAACCATGATGGGACTGAAGAAAGTGATCGCCATGATGCGGTCCGAATCCCCGGACTGCCTGATTATGATAGGCGGCGCACCGGTGACCCAGGATATTGCCGATCTGTTTGGGGCTGACGGCTTTGCAGACAGCGCTGGAAAAGCAGTTTCCGTAGCACTGAAAATGATTGAGCACGGCGGGTCAATTCGTTTCAATTCGTATCAATAGGCTTTCCCTGATCCGGGAAATTTAGAGATAGAACCCGAAAACCATGAAACTACTCGCTCTTATTTCGAATTCTGCTTTGTACATGCTTTAAATAATATGCTCATACGACAGACTGGCAATCCTGTTGAGGCCTCCTCATCCCCGCCATCCGTTATAAATCCTATTAAAATCGTCTTATTTTGATAGGAATTTCGTCTTCAGGACGATTTACTCTTTTGACATCCCTTTGTTACATTTGTCTACAACACAGAAGAAGCACCTGCGATAAACCCTTATTCTAACCTTTTGAGGAGGAAATGATGTTTCAGTTCGAGACAGAACAGAAAGTTTGTGAAATTGGTGGTATTAAATTTGGGGGACAGCCCGGGGATTATCCCACTGTTGTATGCAACTCTATCTTTCAAACAGGGGATAAAATATTTCCTGGCAAACGCAAAGAAGGGTTTGATGAAAAAATGGCTGCAGATCTCCTCAAAACCCAGGAAAAGCTGTCTGAAGAAACCGGTGTTCCCGGAATGGCGGATATCGTCGCAAATAGTGGCAAAGAATTTAAATTATTCATTGATTTTGTTGTTGAAAACACAGATATGCCCTTTTGTATAGATGCCTGGACCGTAAAACCAAAACTTGCGGCGGCTGCATATTGTGCCGAAAAAGGTCTTCTTGACCGAATGTTCTATAACAGTATTACCGTTTGGGAAAAGAATCTGGATGCGGAGATCAAGGAAATGGTGGATATTGGGGTTAAAAATGTACTTCTGGTTTCCTTTGACCAGGAAGACCAGATGCCATCGGGTCGTATTGGCGGCACTCAACTGCTGCTGGATGCCATTGAAAGAAATAATGCCAAGTTTGAGAATATGTTTATTGATACATCTGTAATGAACGGTCCTGCAACTGCCCTGTGCGGTCTTGCCAACAAATTGATCAAGGAAAAATGGGGATTTGCCACCAGCAGCGCACCTTCCAATGGATCTTATATGTGGAAGGATGCCCGGAAAAAATGGGGTTTTAAAGGTTGGGCCGCGGCAGATGCAGCACTTGAATCATTATCGGCTTTTATGAACCATGATATGATTTTTTCAGGCCCTATGGCGGGTGCGCAGAGAATCATGCCGGCAATTGCCATGGCAGATGCATTTCAGGCAACAGCGGTTTTCAGTGAGACCGGCCGTTTGCCAAAAGATGAAAATCATCCTCTTTTTAAGCTGTTTCCTGATTTTGTGGAAAACCTGAAAACCCAGGCCAGTATGAATCCGTGTGTCCAATAGAAAGTTTCATAAGAATGAAGGTTTAAAAAAACGATTGTATAGAAAGGAAAAGCAATGACAGCACTTACAGGAAAACAAAGAGTTCAAAAAATGTTTAAAAAGGAACCTGTTGATACCATGCCCTGTTTCAGCGGCCAGGGAGCCGTCGTGATTCAGGCTATTGAAAAAATGGGAACCCAGTTCGCCAAGATTCACACCGATGCGAAACTGATGGCACAGTCCGCCATTGAATCGGCCAGGATCTGCGGCATGGACGCCGTGGTTATCCCCTATGACATGGCGTCAGTTGCCGAGGCCATGGGAAGAGGTGTCTCCTTGTACGAAAACGCCGAAGGCGTTATCTATCCGACGGTTCCTAATAAGTGGAAAGATCTGGATGAGATTGATATTCCGGAAAATTATATGAGCCAGGGCCGCCTTCCCATGATTGACGAGGCCTTTAAAATCATCAAAGCGGAAGCCCCGGATTTGGCCGTGGGTGCATGGGTCCTGGGACCGCTAACCATGGCAGGGCAGATTATGGAACTGGATGTTCTTTTGAAAGGTCTTAAAAAGAAAAAAGATCAGACAGAGGCATTCCTTGCCAAGGTGACCCAGATCACCATCGATCTTGTGAAGCACTACCAGGAGCTTGATGTGGATTTCATAAGTGTCAGAGACATGGGGACGGGAACCGATCTTCTGTCACCACGCATGTGGAAAACCCTGGTGGGTCCAAATCTGACAAAAGTGTTTGATGCCATTACCTGCGTACCTTCAGTCAACCACATTTGCGGTTCCACAGACATGATCATCGAAATGATGCACGAATGCGGTGCCGATGCCATCAGTGTGGACCAGAAAAATACGGTGGCGACAACCCGTGAGAAACTGGGCAATGATGTTCTGATTTTCGGTAACTTTGACCCCTATGCCACCCTCTGCCAGATGGAAGACCAGGCAGAAGTGGAAGCGGTGATTAAAAAATGTATTGATGACGGACAGGATTCCATCTGGCCCGGCTGCGATATCTGGCCGGATGTCAAAGAGGAAAACATGAAGACTTACGTCAAAACAGTACGGGAATACGGGAAAAAAGCTTCACCGGCAGTTGGAAGATTGTAAGCTTAAATATATTTAAACAAAAACCTTAAGGAGGAGTAAATTATGGCAACCCAGGATGAAATTTTAGCAAAATTGAAAGAATCCGTTGTTGAGTATGAAGAAGACGATTGCGCCGATGCAGCTCAGGAAGCGCTGGATACAGGTGTAGACCCCATGACGGCAGTCATGGACGGTCTTGCAGCAGGAATGGAAGAGGTCGGTGTTTTGTTTGATACCAATGAATACTTTGTTCCTGAAGTCCTGATGTGCGCGGATGCGCTTTACAAAGGGTTGGATATCCTTCGTCCTCACATCACACTAGATTCGGATGCTCCCAAAGCATCGGTTGTTATCGGGTCCATCCAGGGTGATGTTCATGATATCGGGAAAAACCTGGTTAAAATGATGTTTGATGTGGCAGGATGGGATGTTCATGATCTTGGTCGTGACGTGCCCCTGGAAGATTTTGTTGAAAAACAGCTTGATGTGAACTCAGACGTACTGGCCATGTCGGCCATGATGACCACCACCATGATGGGTATGAAAAAAGTTATCGCCATGGTTAAAGAGAAAAATCCAGACTGCCTTATTATGCTGGGTGGTGCTCCGGTTACCCGTGATGTTGCCAATCTTTTCGGCGCAGATGGATATGCAGAGTCTGCAGGTAACGCGGTATCAGAAGGTATCAAAATGATTGGGCGCCTCAGAGAATTCCAAAAAGGCGATGTTCAGTAGCCAAAGGAGCAAAAGCAAATGGGACAGGAAACTGTAAATGTGATTTTCCAGCCGTCCGGAAGACGTGGTGAGGTCCCCAAAGGGGTCAACATCATAGAGGCGTCCAGGCTCATCGGTGTGGATATTGAAGCACCCTGTGGTGAATCAAGGGTCTGCGGAAAATGTATGGTCCGGATTGAAGAGGGTCACTTTGAGAAGTACAATATCCAGTCTTCCATGAGTCATGTCAGTCAATGGCAGGAAGAAGAAGACAAATATATTAATGCTGAAAACCGTGAAAAGGGATTCAGGCTGGGATGTGTGGCGACAGTAGAAGATGATATTCTCGTCTTTGTCCCCGAAGAATCACGTGCCGGCAAACAGGTGGTATCCAAGGCGGCCCGTGATATCAACATTGAGCACAATCCGGCAATCAGGCTGTATACGATAGAACTCCAAAAACCGGATTTCTATGATAAAGTCGGCGACTGGGAACGGCTTTGCAACGGTCTTGCCAGGGAATACGGCCTGACGGGCCTGACAATAGATATCGTCACTTTAAGAACGCTTCCGGGCGTCCTGAGGGCGAAAAACTGGGTGGTAACGGTCAGTGTCTGGAATGACAAGGAAGTGATCCGCATCCAGGCAGGTGAAGTAAAACGCGCTTACGGTATCGCCATTGATGTGGGAACCACCACATGCGCGGGCTACCTTTGCGATCTGACCACCATGGAGGTGATCGGGACCGCATCTATCATGAATCCTCAGTGTAAGTACGGTGAAGACGTCATGGCAAGGATCACCTTCCACATGACCACACCGGGCGGATTGAAACGGATGAGCGATGATATCATTGAAGGGATCAATTCAATGATTGACAAGGCTGTTGAAGGAACCCACCCGAAAAAGAAGAAGATCAAGAAGAAAAAGGGTGATGAAGGTCCGGCTGAATACAAAGAGATCATTGAGGAAGGGGTTGAATACCTGAGGCTCACCAGAGCAGATATTGAGGATGTGACCATCGGGTTTAATACTGCCATGCATCATATCCTTCTGGGTCTTGATCCCGAGCCTGTCGGCCTGGCGCCGTTTCCGCCCGTTATTCACCACAGCCTGGACATCAAAGCAAGGGATCTAGGCATTGATGTCAACCCGTCGTCTTATATCTTTGCGATGCCCAATGAAGCCGGATTTGTGGGCGGAGACAATGTCGGTGTTCTTCTGGCTGAAGAACCCTATAAGGGTGATGATATTCAGCTGATTATCGATATCGGAACCAATGGCGAATTGATCCTGGGGAACCGGCACAAATTATACTCATCTTCCTGTGCTACCGGTCCTGCCATGGAGGGCGCCCAGCTCAGTTTCGGCATGCGTGCCGCACCTGGCGCCATTGAACGCATTGAAATTGATCCCGATACCCAGGAAGTGGATTACCGTGTTATCGGCCATGACAAATCCCGTAAGTACTCCAAGCCTGAGGATATGAAGGTAAAGGGTATTTGCGGCTCAGGGATTCTGGATGTTCTGGCCGAGCTTTACCGGGCAAGCGTTATTACCAAAACCGGTGTATTTAATAAAAAGTTGTTAAAGAAAAATCCAAGGTTCCGGAAAAATCCGGACAATAAACAGCCGGAATTTGTCCTGGCGTGGAAGGAAGACTCTTCCATAGATAAGGATATTGTGATCACACAAAAAGATATCCGCCAGATTCAGCTGGCCAAAGGTGCTTTATATGCCGGCTGCAAGCTGATGATGAAACGGATGGGTATTGAAAAGGTAGATACGGTAAAAATCGCCGGTGCATTCGGCACCCATGTTGACAGAGAGAAAGCCCTGGTCATGGGCCTTTTCCCGGACTGCGAGATTGAACGTATCCATGGTGTGGGTAATGCTGCCGGCGACGGTTGCCGGGCAGCGCTTCTGAACAAAAAGAAGAGGGATGAAGCCAATTGGTGCGCCCGCAATGTTCAGTATCTTGAACTTACTGTTGAAGAGACATTTGAACAGGATTTCATGGAAGCCATGCAGATGCCGCATATGACGGATGAGTTTCCTCATCTTGAAGGCGTGGTACCTGACCATGTACTCAATCAGGGACCCAAAGGACCTGTGAAGCCGGATTTGAAAAACTAGCAGCAGGGGGGGCATCACCGGGGATGAAACAAGTATGACCAATCCCTATATAACCACCCGGTTGATGCCTTCTTTTTTTTACCAAACTATAAATGAAAATGCGATGGTAACCTCTTGAAAGAAAAAAAAGAGCAGGCAGTCACTGTAGATGTTGATACCGGAATCTGTGGGTTCCCTTGCCGGATAAGGGTATGGAAAACCGGAAAAAGGTCAGTGGGTCTTGAGATCACCGGCACAGATTGCCAAATGATTAATCAATTTGCAATTACGATTGATGAAATTACCATGAAACAGCTTTTTTTGCCGCTTACTAAAAACCCGATCTTTATTGCGGCTGAAAAAGCATGTTGCCATAATGCATGCCCGGTTCCGTCTGCGGTTGTTAAAGCTGTTGAGGTGGCTCTGGGACTGGCCCTGAAAAAAGATGTAACGTTTCGGTTTGATTAAAAGAAGGTGACATAAAATTGTTAAACGGTCCAATTAAAAGAAGGATCTTAAATCATCATGACAGACAAATGTACGTTCGATAATGATTCCGGCTCAGGTTCCACTGGATTTAAGCAGGTTGAGGAACGGACAGCAAAAGGCAAGGCACAGGTATTAGTTGAAATAATCTGTGAACGTGTTCATTGCGTGATGTACGATTATGCCATCAATACGGTGGACATGGTTGCCGAAGAATTTGGGGACAAAATTGAAATCCAGACAATTGTACGCCGTGGGAGTGTGCGTCATGCCAAACGGTTCTTAAGCCTTTGTAAAAAAGCAGGTAAACTATTATCTGTTCCCACTATACTGATTAACGGAGACGTTCTGTTTACAACGGTACCGCTCCCTGAAGAGTTGACTGCAGCCATAAACAGCTACTTAAAAAAGGCAGATGTGAAAACCGATCACAATACCCCTTAATGGTTTGCCGAATAAAGGAAGATAATAATGAGTGTTGCCAAAAGCTATGAAAAAGTGGTTCCGTTACACAAAACCGGAGAGGATAAAGCCCGATCTTTTCGTTCAACCAAGGGGATATCGGACAGCCTGCTAGAACAACTGCATCAGAAAGGCAAAAAATACAGTCTACACTCTATCGAGCCTTTTGATGTAAAAAAAATAGTCGTTGCCAACTGGGTTAATCTTAAATGCCGCTATGGCTGCTCACAGTTCAATTCCAACTGGTCCTGTCCACCGGCTACCCCTGATATGGATGAGGCAAGAAATCTTCTTACCGAGTATTCCACGGCATTGTTGCTCATCGGAAGCCAGAAGGCGAGTGAATTTTATCGTGCCACCAGCAAACACCGGTCGGGCCAGGTTCGTTACTGGAAAGGAACGCTTAGCCTGGAACGGCAATTGTTTCTTGAAGGATATGACAAGGCTTTTGGGCTTGTCAGCGGAGCCTGTTCCCTGTGTAAAAAATGTGCCTACCCTGAGAACTGCAGATTTCCCATGGAAAAAAGACCTACCGTGGAATCGTTGTCGATTGATCTTGTGGGTACCCTGAAAAACATCGGTATCCGAACCAAAATCGCAGTGGATCTGTCGGAAACCTTTACATATTACTCCATTATTTTACTGGGATAACCTGCAACCGCCATACTTTGCTTTCCATTGCTGTGGTCATTATGATGTCGCATCCCGGTGCCCAGCTGTTTTTGTCGTGGCCTGGATGCAGATGTTATGTAATTTTTTGAAGCAAGCATCTTTCGATTTTTTTTAACGCTATGTGGTTTATGTAGTTGGCAGGTTTAAGTGACTGTAACCATTTATAAGTAGGAGAAATGATGTCGGAAATAGAAGATAGAGTCTTCATCTGCCCGCAACAGGACAGAATCAATGAATACTGCTCCTGCCCGAAAACCGAGTGCAAAAATCATGGCATCTGCTGCCGGTGTATCCTGGATCATAAAAACAGAATCGATGTGCCGTATCATATCAATTTCCCACATTGTCTCAGAGACCTGTTAACAAAAGCAGGATAACTATGGCCCTGTTTTGTGCTATGATCTTATAAATTCAAAGGGATAACATTCTAAAAATTTTGTGGAGGCAAACATGAATAAATACCGGAAAATGTCCAAAGATCTTGTCGATCAGCTTGCATTGAAGTACGAACCGGTCGGTATCACGCTGTATCATGATGAAAATAGTCTGCCAAAAAATATGGTTTTTTATCCCAAGGAGCTGAAAAGCTATTGCCGGGCCCTGATCCTGGCCGGCCAGGGAGAAACCCTGCTGCTGAGAAAAGAACAGATGGGCTGCAAACTTGGGACATCGGTCCTCGGTTTTGAAAAAAAGACGGATGATTATCTTGATGACGGTGTGCTGGAAAAATACGGTGTGGGCCTGTTTGGAACTGAAGAGGCTTCTGCTGATACTATTTTAAATGCCATGAGCCTTGAAAATGGAAAAACCGTGGCTGCCTGCATCGCCCCTTTGTCTGCATTTGAAAAAACACCTCAAGTCGTCGTGTTCATTGGTAATAGTGAACAGACCATGTGGCTGCTCTATGCCCTGAACTATAATAGAGGCGGGAAAATGGAACTGCCTCAGGCCGGTGGTGCCATGGGCGGATGCTCGGACATTACTGTTTATCCAATGGTAAAAGGAGATCCAAATATCACCTTTTTAGGATTAGGCTGCCGGATAAAATCCGATATCGGCAAGTGCGATCTGATGATGGGGATATCCGGAACGGATCTGCACAGTATCCACAGTCATATGGCCGATCTGGCAAAACCGATCTCCATGCTTGCGGCTCACAAAACCTTCAAAGGGTAGCAGCTTTAAAAAAATGGTATGGGCATGGCCTGAACAACCGACACTCAATAATTTCTCCTGACTGCCGGTATGGTTTCATTATCCTGCGGCCTTGTGCAAAAGCGGTGTCATTCTGTCGCGGTAAAGGGATTTGCCCCCATTCCCATACTGACCGGTCCAAGTGTACGGATGGGCCCGGTACAGTTCATCAACGAATTTGGAAAAAAATTCATCTTTTTATCACCTGATATTCAGCCTTCAGACTATTTACTCTCTTATGCTCAACAGTTTATTCATTTAACAGGAGAAGTGTCTATTTTTTTTATTAATCATTTAGCAGAACAACAAGGAGGCAGCAAGAATGTCAAAAGAATTGTTGATCAATGCCTACAGAGGTAAGCGAACGGATTCAGCACCCTGGGTTCCCTACTCAGGAGTCCATTGCGCGTTTCTCATCGGTGAAAAAGCCGATGCCTATTTAAAAGATCCGGAATTGCTGGCAAAAGGGGTTGTTGAGACAGCCAAAAAATACAATGCAGACGGTATCCCACTGGCATTTGATCTTTCAGTGGAAGCCAATTCCGTTGGGTGCGAATTGAAGTGGTGGGAAGACAACGTTCCGTCCGTATCCACCCATCCCTGTGCAGACAAAACACCTGAAGAAGCCGGACTCAAGCTGCCCACCAAGGATGACGGTCGCTGGCCTGTCCTGTTTGAAGCGGCTAAAATTGCAAAACCGCAGCTGGATGAACTCGACTGCGTAATGATGGGTCTGGTTACCGGTCCTTTAACGCTGGCATCCCATCTGGCCGGGGTCCGGATATTTACCGATGTGTATAAAAACAAGGATTTTGCCAAGCAGGTCCTGGAATGCGCCGGCATGATCTGTGAGCAGGCGGTGAAATTTTACGCGGAGATGGGTGCTGAAATCATCGCCATTGTAGATCCTGTGGCTTCCCAGATCAGGGATACCACCTTTGCAGAATTTGTTACACCGAACTGCCAGGCCGCCATCAAGGCCATTCATGACGCAGGCCTGACAAGTTCCTTTTTTATCTGCGGCGACTGTACCAAGGTAATGGAAGAAGTTTGTAAACTCGGTACTCATGGTTTTGCCGTGGATGAACAACTGAACATGAATTATATCAGGGATATGGCATTAAAATACGGCAAGGGATTCGGCGGAAACCTCAAGCTGACCCTGGCCCTGAGTCTGGGTCTTATATCACCCAGGGAGGATGCCATTGTAAGCCTTGCAGCAGGAGGGTCGCAAGGATACACATTTGCCCCCGGCTGAGATCTCCCATACGATGTTCCGGCGGAACATATGATCCAGGCGTACGAAGCAAAAGCATGGTTTGAGGAATCTTATCCAAGATATCCAGAAGACAAATAATTCAACAGGAAGGTGACACATGGCAGAAGATAAAATACAAGTGGATGTTTTGACTCTTGACAGCGTCCAGTGTGCAGCTTGCGGGTATATGATGGAGTCTATTGCTGCGATGCCTGAAGAAGTTCAAAGCATTATCGAATACACGGAATGGTCCATTAAGAACAAAAACGGGATCGGCAAATTCATGGAGCTGAAAGGCAAGGTCCTGCCATCAATCTGCATTGAGGGAGATGTGGTATTTCCAAGTATCATTCCTCAGTATGAAGAGTTGATTGATGAAATGGCAAAACGGGCAAAGACGCCTGAGCTTGCAGATAAACTAAAAGCGGCCAGAGAGACCGGATTTCAGTTTGACAAGATCGGTGAAAATCTGGCTAAAGCAGGCGCTGGAAAGAATACCCGATCAGACAGCTGATGATGTAGGCGTATATCAGTTGTGAACAAAAAATCGATCCGGATATTTCACAATCGGCTTTTACCGAAACCTGATAATAAGGCCGGCACAATGATCACTCCTAACTGTATCAGACGGCTTTTAAAAAAGGGTGTGGGTATTAGTAATAACGGTTGCCTGGGTCCGACAGAATATAGACAGGTGAAAATTTGATTTTATTACAGCAGCATTTCCTTAGAATCGCGAAGCTGTAGACGCTCATGAATTAAATAGTATGAAATATTCGGTTCGATTTTTTTTAATAAACCCTGAGATGGGAACATAGTGTCAACGGTTGAACAGGCTGACTATGAATGTAAACAAAAAATTAATCATCGAAGTGATGTATAAGGCCGATTCCTGCCTTCCATGTTTTTATATGGATGAAGCGGTAAAAGATATTCTGCCAGAATATTTGGACAAGGTACAGTATCACAGGGTGAATATCCGTACCCCGGAGGGGAAGAAAAGATTTCTGGATATATCGGTATCTCTTTTTGGAGAGGAGGGGGTGTACAAAAAAAAGCGGATTGCTCCTATTCCCTCCCTGTTTATTGACAACGAGCTTTTTTTTGATGCTATCCCGCCGCGGCATGACCTTGAAGCGGCCATACATGAAATGCTGGATAATATAGAATGCAGCATGGAAAGCATTTAAGGGATATACGAGGCCAAAACTCATGAGTGCCGCTACAAAAACTGACCCGGCAATACTTTTGGAGGTACTTCACGAGGGTGAGCACTGAATTCCCTGCGTCTACATGACCCGTGTGGTTGAAAAAACGGCACCGAAATTCGGGAAAAAGGTAAAGGTCTGCATTGTTGTTACAAAGACACTAGTTGGCGCCAAACGCTATATGGCGCTTGTACAAAAGGCGGGCAGGCGGCTGCCGGTACCGTCTATCATTATCAATGAACAGCTTGCCTTCGGGACCACGCCTGATGTTGAAACGCTTTGGGACCATCTTGAGAAAATGGTGGCCCGGCAACAGCAGACAGCTAAAATTAAGGAACAGGTTCACCATGGAGAAAGTCAATGTTGATGTGCTGGTCACCGATTTCAGACAATGAACCGCCTGCGTCTATATGGCGGAGTCGGTGAGGGTCTTACCGGAAGAGTACCAGGATATGATAGCTGTCGCTGAATGGGATCTGAGGACCCTTGAAGGTGTCAAGCGCTTTAAAGAGTTGAAGGCAAAGTCCCTGCCCAGTATTGCCATGGAAGGTGAAATCGTTTACGCAGCCATTATTCCGGGGCAGGAACAGCTTGCATCGGAAATCCGAGCACGCCATCAAAAAAAGAATGGTGCCCCCCCTTATTAAGGAGACCTGCAATGAAAATTGAAATACTGGGAACCGGGTGTAAAAATTGTGACACATTGTACAACAATGTGCTCAAGGCTGTTACGACAGTAGGATTGGCAGGTGAGGCCTCCCTGGAAAAGAGCAGTGACATTGACTATTTTATGAAAATGGGTGTCTTCACGACGCCGGGTCTGGTGATTGAAGGTGAATTGATTTCATCCGGACGTGTACTGGGCGAAGACAAAATTGTCGAAATTCTGAAAAAGAAAACAGCCGGTTAAACTAATTAAATATGAGGAGTCAAAACCATGGGTGGCGTCACAAACGTTATATTGATTACCGGTTTTCTGGGAAGCGGGAAAACAACATTCCTGAACCGGATGGTCAAGGGTTTTCCCAAATCTAAAAAACTGATGATCCTTATGAACGAATTTGGAGAAATCGGCCTTGATGGTACCCTGGTTGAAGGAGAAGAACTGGATATACTTGAAATCAGCAAGGGATCCATTTTTTGTGTCTGTGTCAAAACCGATTTTATCAAAGCACTCAATGAAATTGCACACGACCTGAAACCGGATGTTCTGATCGTTGAATCCACAGGGGTGGCCAACCCTTCAGATCTGAAAAAAGATCTAAAACTATCCATTTTCAACAACCGGTTCAACATGAAGGAACAGATCTGTATCATTGATGCAGCCGGATTTAAAGATGCCTATCAGACGTTTGTATCGGTGGAAAAACAGATCGAGTCCTCCACACTGTTTATTATCAACAAGGTGGATCTGGTTTCTTCAAAAACAGTTTCAGAAATCAAGGATATTGTCGGCAGTCACAATATTGATCCTCTGTTTTACGAAACCACATATTCCAATATCCCCATGGACCTGTTCGGTTTTGAATCAAACGACTCAATAGAAAACCGGGATACTGTCGGCGGGGTGAAAATGTCCATGGAAGAGCTTGAAAAAGAAATTGAAAAGATTCTTGAAAACCCGGATGGAGAGGCAACACCGCCGGACAGGCTGATGTCGGCGGTTTATACCTGGCAGGGCAGCGGCCTTGAGGCGTTTAAATCGGTTATGGGCCAATTCCCGAAGAATCTGATCCGGGCCAAGGGGGTGCTGGATTTTGATGGGAGCCACTATCTTTTTAATCTTGTCATGTCCCAAAAAACCATTGAGGTGTACGTGCCGGTAAAAGACTGTACAAATCTCTTAAATAGTCTCGTGTTTATCGGACCGCCCGAGGCATTGACCTCTCTTGAAGTCACCAGCCGGGATAATCCCGGTCTTGTAAAAAAATCGATTTTCGACCCTATGAAAGACAATTGATCTATGCGGTTTTATAAAATTATTTATTTATTTTTTAGTTCGAAATCATAAAATAAGGAAGCTAAAATGATTACAGGACATGGGGGTAATGTTCAAAAACTTGCACATCAATTGAGATGTCGTGTCGCAGATATCACCGATATGAGCTGTAATTTGAATCCGTTGGGCCCGCCGGAAGGGCTTGAACCATTTCTTAATGAAAATATATCATTGATCCGTTCGCTTCCTGCAGCGGATGCCAAACCGATGGTAGAGGCTTTCTGCAGGTATCACGGGCTTGAAACCAAACGGGTTGCCGCAGGAAACGGGACAACCTGGTTTATTCATACCCTGCCGATTGCCCTGAAAACAAGGCATATGCTGATCATGGGGCCGACCTATTCGGACTATAAAGATGCCTGTCTCCTGCATGGCTGCGACTATTCATTTTGTATGGCTTCGTCTGACAATGGATTTGAGCCTGATACGGCTCGGCTGTCGTCGCTGCTTTCGGAATCGGGGAACAACATTGATACCGTTGTGCTGTGTAATCCCAATAATCCGACAGGGAAGCTGATTCAAAAACCAGCCATCCTTGATCTACTGGAAAGACACCCGGATCTGTTTTTTGTGATTGACGAGTCCTACCTGCCTTTTGTTGACAATGCCGATGAAGTTTCACTTATCAGAGAGAACCGGTATGCCAACCTTGTGGTTCTGTCGTCAATGTCAAAAATATTTTGCATGCCTGGTCTTCGAACGGGGTATGTCTGTGCCTCACCTGCCGTCATAGACCGGTTTATGATTTATTACCAGCCCTGGTCCGTTAATGCCCTGGCACAGGCTGCCGTAGTTCATATATTTGAAAACAACAGAATTATCGACCCGTTTATTGAATTCACACGGAATTATATTAAGACGGAAAAACAATTGTTTATGGATATGGTTGAAGAATACGGCCATATTGAGCTGTTCGATTCTTACACCTATTTTTTACTTGCCCGGTTGACAGGATCAATGACTGCAGATGAATTTTGCCATATTGCCGGGCAAAAAAAAATATTGATCCGCAACTGCACCAATTTTGACGGACTTTCCCACAATTATATACGGTTCTCTTTGAAAACGCGTCAGGAGAACGCAAGACTTGCGGCACTCACAGGAGCTGTCATGGAAACAAGAGCCATAGCATGAACAGAAAAATCAGGACAGGGCGACCGGATGATGAACGACTTGATTTTACGAAGGTGCACCATCGGATGGAAAAATTTCAAAGTAAAAGCGGACGCAGGCCAAGAATACTTCTGGCTGACATGAAGGAAAATGTATCTGGAAATATGGTTAAAATGATGGCGGCGGCCTATGCAGACGCCGGTTTTGATGTTGACGTCAATCCCGGGAACGGATCATTTCAGATGATTGCACGGGCAGCGGTGGACAATGATGTCCACGCAATCGGTATTACCGGCCTTGCTGCCGGTATTTCGAATTTGAAAAAACATTTAATCACTGAAAAAGCCGACGATGTCATCATCATTTCGGATGACGGTGCATTTTTTGAGAAACAAGCGTGTTGTAACCGGAATCTTGAAACATTTATTGCCCGTTCTGTTGATACAATTCTATGCACCTTAGGGGTATGATGAGTCCAAAAGAGAGTCAATATTACACAAAAGGAATTCTGGATGGAAACAAACGAATCCTCTCACGGACAATTACCCTGATTGAAAGCAGTCTTGAACAGCACAGAGTTTTGTCGAAAAAGAAGAAAAAAACAGGCAGTTCACTGGATGTGGACCCTTGTGGAGGAAGGGCTTAAATACAGATTCAACGAAAATGAGATCACCTCCGGATTGATCCCGGAAATTTCGAAAAAGGTTTTTCAGAACCGGATTACGCCTTCAAAGGCGTCTGCCCGGCTTCTGGAATGCCTATGACAGATCTGCTGAACGTTTTTAGTAAGCAGTCGCTGGTCAGCACTATAGGAATAGAAGATGAAGGTGCTTTGTTCTCATCTATGATGAAAAGAAATGATCAGATGGAATATAAACCAATTTTTAACATGGGTTTTAAGGGAAGGTAAAATGAAGCCTGAAGCAATTGAAAATTTAAGTTTCAGTATTATAGACAATGAAGCAGGAGATCACGGATTCAGTCACGAGGAGTGGAACATCGTTAGAAGAATGATACACACGTCAGCTGATTTTGAATACATACGAAGTGTGCAATTTCATCCGAATGCCATCACCTCAGGCATACATGCCATTCAAAACGGTTGCACGATAATTACCGATACAAATATGGCAAAAGTCGGCATCAGAAAGGGTGAAACCTCTAAATTCGGTTGTAATGTTAAATGCTTTATCACTGATCCTGATGTGGCAAAAAGATCGATGTCCGAACAAATTACCAGGGCTGAAGCAGCGGTGGATAAGGCAGCATCAACCATTTTTGGAGGCCTGTATGTCGTTGGGAATGCGCCCACTGCACTTTTGAGATTGATTCGGCTGATGAATGAAGGCAAGGTCAAACCCGATCTTGTTATCGGTTTTCCGGTTGGATTTGTCAATGCCGCTGAATCCAAAGATGAGTTGATCTGGCAGGATAATGTATATATATCCAATGTCGGCAGAAAGGGTGGTTCAAACGTGGCTGCCAGCATTGTAAATGCTCTGGCAATCATGGCTGCGGGCGAGGAGTACTAAATCATGCCCCAAATTAACAGATGGTACGCCGTGCCGATCCCTGACGGTAATTTCCAAAGGCTCTTTAGATGACATCCGCATCGTTGAGACGTGGGTTTACTACGGGTGCTGCTGCAGCGGCCGCAGCTAAAGGTGCTCTTTTTTATCTGTTCTCCGGCAAGTCGGTCCGGGATGTGACCATAGGTTTTTTAAATGGTGAAACCGGGATTATTCGCCTGTCTAAAACCGAAAAGATCAGTGCTGATACAGCGTATTGCAGTGTAATTAAAGATGCCGGTGATGATCCTGATGTAACGCATAAAGCGCGGATCGGTGCCAGGGTCTCTATCGGCGCATCCCAAAATAAATCAGGTATCCGGATTATCGGTGGACAGGGTGTAGGCAGGGTAACCAAACCGGGATTGGAACTCCCGGTGGGAAGTTGGGCAATCAATCCGGGACCGTTAAAGATGATATCTGCCTCTGTCAAAGAGGTGTTGTCCTTATTTCAGGCGGCAAAAAATCTGCCGGTCTTTGTGGAAATAATCGTTCCCAGTGGAAAAGCACTGGCAAAAAAAACATTAAATGCCAGGCTGGGCATTGTCGGCGGAATCTCCATTCTGGGGACTACAGGAATCGTTGTACCCATGTCCCATGACGCATATATTGCATCAATAAAATCGGGAATTTCCGTTGCTGCAGGCACAGGGACTGATACACTTGTTTTTTGCACCGGCCGGCGCAGTGAACGGTTTGCCATGGTGCTGTTTCCGCATCTTCCCCAGGAATCGTTTATTCAGACGGGCGATTTTTTCAAGGCATCCCTTGAAGAACTCCAACCTTTCCACAGCATTACCCGTGTCATATATACAGTATTTTTTGGCAAAGCCGTTAAGATGGCATCGGGATTTGCCCACACCCATGCGGCAAAATCGGAACTGACCATGAAGCTGCTTACCAAATGGGCGCTGGAAATCACAAAAGACAAGGCACTTTCAAAAAAAATTGCAGTTTCAAACACGGCTCGGCATGCACTGACGTTCATTTATCCGAAACACCCTGAGTTGATTGAATATATCGGAAGCAAAATTATCCGGTCAGCCATGGGCTTTTCCCGCGGCAGACATGAATTTCAATCGGTCATATTCGGGTTTGACGGTGAAACGATTTTTGATTCACAACAGGGGACAAGGCAGAATGCAGCAATTTAAACACCTGAGTTCTGAAAAACAGGGTGCATTTGTCGGTGAATGCATAGGGACGTTTATACTGGTTTTTTTCGGCTGCGGTTCGGTCTGTGTCACTGTTTTATTTGCCTCTCACACCGGATTGTTCCAGGTTGCGGCGGTTTGGGGTATGGGCGTGTCACTGGCGATTTATTCAACACGATATATCTGCTGTGCCCACTTAAACCCAGCTGTCAGTATTGCCATGGTGGTGGCCGGCAGAATGGAAAAGGGAAAAATCTTATTCTATTTAGCCGGGCAGTTTTCAGGTGCTTTCCTGGCCTCGGCTGTTCTTTTCCTTCTTTTTAACAATGCCATTTTAAACTATGAACTTCTCCACGGTATCCAGCGTGGAGCCCCGGAATCCGTTGCCACGGCAATGATCTTTGGTGAGTTTTATCCAAACCCGTCAGTATCTGATGTCCTTCAGGTCTCCATGCCCCTGGCATTTTGTGCAGAAGCTGTGGGAACATTTTTTCTTGTGTTTTTTATTTTTTCTTTAACCGAAGGGTGCAATGTAGGGCGGCCCGACAATTCTCTTACACCGCTTTTCATCGGCAGTGCAGTGACGCTGGTCATCTGTATTATTGCGCCGATCACCCAGGCCGGTTTAAATCCGGCAAGAGACCTTTCGCCCCGACTGCTTGCCTACATGGCGGGCTGGGGTTCTGCTGCCATGCCTGACAATGGTTTTGGCTTTCTTATTGTCTACGCTGCAGGCCCGGTGTGCGGGGCCGTGGCAGCGGCAATGATGTTTAAAACAATAATTGAACCCATTATGCTCAACAAGAAAAACGGCTCTTCCTGCAAATGCTCAAATTAGAGCACAACATGGCAAACAAAACATAACATCAACCCATAAAACAGGAGGACTAAATGCCGACTAAATATTGCCCGCATTGTGGCAAACGAACCGGTTTTAAAGTGAAGTTTAACATTGTCTGCAGGGTTGGTGATGAAGAAGAAAAAGGTTATCTGCGCACTTGCAAGGTATGTGGTGGACGATTTATCACCATACAAAAGGATGAGCAAGCTAACGTTGTGTCACTGTCATCAGCAGAGTCTGAGATCCATCACAACGATTTTGATTGACCGGAGTTTTAAACACAGGGATATAAAGAAGACAAGCACTTCATCACCCACCAGACAGCGTAGTCACCATGTTTGATAATATGTATGCACTGGAGAACCCACATGACAGACAATAAAAATCCAATGGTAATATCCTGTAGTATTGTCAAAAAAGAGATACAAAAACTGATTGACTCCGGCCGGTTGAAGGCCGATGTGACTTTTCTCAGTTCCAGGCTTCATTATGATTACAGCCTTCTTAAAAAGGCCTTGAAGCATACCATTGAAAAATCATTGAATTACGGTAAAAATAAAATCGTCGTCGTATATGGTGACCTCTGCCTGGGGTTCAAGTATGAAATGAAGGAACTGGTCAATGACTATGGAATTATGAAAGTCGATGCTGTTAATTGTGTAGATTGTTTGTTTGGCGGAAAGGGGCATCTCTTTAAGACAGATCCTGAGCACAAATTTTTATTTTTAACGCCTGATTGGATTGACTTCTGGAACAGGTATGAAAAGTCCGGTGGAAATCTTAAAGACCGGTATGCGTCGCTGAAAGGTATTATACTTTTAGACACTCTTGGAGATTTAGATAATTATGAAAATGATATAAAGAAGATAGGCAGGATAACAGGCCTTGAAATTCTGGAGAAGAAAAACGTGGGAATTCAAGGCCTTCAAAATGTTATTGAAGAGGCAATCGGCAAGATAAACTCCGGTGGGAATAAAGATATTTCAATAATAAATGGATGATAAGACGAAAATACAAAATCCATAATTTTAAAAAATCCGTCAAATGAAACTGTCACAACTCGTAAAGGACCTGCAACATAAACTTTCCCTTCTTTTGGAAAATCCGGTTTTTGCCCAAGTTAGACTGGACAGAGTTGTCCGGATAAAAGGGGAGCTTGAAGATGCCCTCATTCATTATAATATGGCGGCTTCAGAAGCGTTGCGACACCAGGACGCATCATCCATGGTTGGTAAAGTAAGTGAAAAAAAATTAGATGACTTTATAAAACAAATAGACTTGTACATGCAGAAAAACGGTACGTTGAATCATGAGTACGACAATTATGTAGCTATTATTACACAGTATCTGGCTTTTGTGGTTCGAGAACCTCTCCATCCAACCGAAGTGCGTCACCTGGAAAACAACCCGCCCAAAGACAGCATTCATCGAAGATACTGTGGTTGGAAGTCAAAGCACATAAAAGATCCATTTTCATTATGTCGATTTTGCAATTGTCTGCCTTGGCCTGCCGGGCCGGAAAAGAATCATGATTTAAATGAACGCAGTGATGGTAGGGATAAAATACGGGTAGGCTGTGATGGTATTTCCATAATATAAAATCATTAAGAAGAAAGAAGCAGCCTATAAAATAAGACTACATCTTTTCAAAAAAGCAGATCAACGTATACGGTAAACAAAAAGAATTATTGCTTGAGAGCAGCCTGGATCTCCGACAGGCTCGGAATTCATCTGTTTCACGGATAAAAATCATCCACCGGACGATGGTCCCCTTTAAAACATCCTGTTAAAATCAACCTACAGTCAAAAATCTTACCTGAGTTTATTTGGGTCAGGATTCAATCAATGCCTTTAAAATAAAAGGATATTTCCATGTTTTGTAACCAGTGTGAACAAACCGTTCAGGAAAAAGGATGCACAACCGTCGGGGTATGCGGTAAAAGTGAAAAGACTGCGGCGATGCAGGATCTGCTGACCTATGCCGTAAGAGGATTTTGCCAGGTGGCTGTGGCGGGTCGGAAACTTAATGTTCATGATCCGGATGCCGACCGCTTTGTCCTCAAAGCCATGTTTTTAACCCTCACCAATGTCAATTTTGATCCAGTCCGGTTTAAGAAGATAATTAAAGAGACAGTGGCAAAACGCGAGGATTTAAGATGCCGTGTGGTGGCGGCAGGGGGGCCTGAAAATTATGAAGATCCGGCAGCAGCATTTCAACCTCCAGAAGATGCGGCAGGTCTTGTGGAATATGGACAAAGAATTGGCCTTCCCATAGACCGAGACAGGAACGAGGATATTAAAAGCCTTCAGCAGACAGTCCTGTATGGCATCCGTGGCGTAGCAGCATATGCGGATCATGCCGCCATTCTCGGGTGCGAAGATGAGGCGGTATACGCCTCTATTCAGGAAAAGATGGCGGCCTTGACTGATAAGAGTCTTGACTTTACGGACTGGGTCGATCTGGCCCTGGATGTGGGCAAAACCAATTTAAGGGCCATGGAACTTCTGGATAAGGGCAATACCGATCGTTTCGGCCATCCCGAACCCACCCAGGTGACCATTGGCGCAAAACCGGGCAAGGCAATTCTGATTTCCGGCCATGATCTTAAAGACCTTGAAACACTTTTAGAGCAGACAAAGGATAAGGGCATCAACGTCTACACCCATGGCGAGATGCTGCCGGGCCATGCGTATCCTGAATTTAAAAAATATAACCATCTTGCCGGCCATTTCGGGACTGCCTGGCAGAACCAGGCAAAGGAGATGGCACAATTCCCGGGGCCTGTTCTGTTTACAACAAATTGTATTCAAAAACCCTCAGGCAGTTATAAAGAAAACGTGTTTACCACCGGTGTTGTCGGTTGGCATGGGATTCCGCATCTGGATAACAGCGATTTTGGACCGGTCATAGAACAGGCATTGAAGACGGACGGATTTGCCGCTGAAGAGACGACCGGAGCCACCTGGGTCGGGTACAGCAGAAACACCATTTTGCAGAAACACCCCATGGGCAGCGTGATCGACACCCTGGTGGATTATGTAAAGGCGGGAACGATCCGCCATTTTTTTCTGGTGGGCGGGTGTGACGGTGCCAAACCGGGACGCAACTATTATTCCGATTTTGTGGACCAGGCTCCGGATGATACTGTGATCCTGACGCTGGCATGCGGTAAATTTCGCTTTTTTGACCGGGATCTGGGGGCTATTGACGGGGTCCCCAGACTTGTGGATGTGGGGCAGTGCAATGATGCCTATTCAGCCGTGGTGATTGCCCAGGCCCTGTCCAAAGCCCTGGGAAAAGAGATCAGCGACCTGCCGTTGTCTCTGATTCTTTCATGGTATGAGCAAAAAGCGGTGTCCATACTGCTGACACTTTTTCACCTGGGATTCAGAGGGATCCGGTTGGGACCGTCCATGCCGGCATTTTTAACTCCCAATGTCGTAAAGACACTTTCAAAAGCGTATGAGATAAAACCTGTTACAACACCGAAAAAAGACATCGAAGCGTGCCTGGCCTGATCAACAGGGGACACGGAAAGGCTGAAAATAAAATGGTTACACGTCTTATCCTTGTGGGCGGTTTCCTCGGGGCCGGGAAGACCACGCTGCTTGAAACAGGTGCTAAAAAACTGACTGAAAAAGGCTTGAATGCCGGCCTGATCACCAACGACCAGGCACCACAGCTTGTGGATACGGCGTTTCTTTCCCTGGGGGGAAAAAAGGTCAAAGAGGTCAGCGGCAGCTGTTTTTGCTGCAACCTTAACGGATTGATGGATGCGGTGGATCACTTCCGGGTGAAAGAAGGGGCCGATATTATCCTTGCAGAACCTGTGGGAAGCTGCACTGATCTGTCCGCGACCATTATTCAACCGTTCAAAGACAGGATGGAAAAAGAGTTAGTGGTAGCCCCCCTGTCGGTGCTGGTGGATCCTTCAAGGCTTTCCGGCATACTTGAGGGCAGCAATGCCGGCCTTCATCCGGATGCCGCCTACATATTGCGAAAACAACTCGAAGAGGCGGATATTGTGATTCTGAGCAAATCTGATACCATTGATTCAGCTGATCTGTCGTTTTTAGAAAAAGAAGCAGCCCGGTTGTCACATGGTGCCGACATTTTTTCTTTAAGTGCAAGAACCGGAGAAGGCGTTGACCTGTGGCTTAATACAGTATTGGAAAGATCGGATGCCGGCCGTAAAATTCTTAAGGTGGATTATGACCGGTATGCCAAAGGCGAGGCGGTTCTTGGTTGGCTGAACGCGACATTGGGTTTCTCGGCAAACCACTTTTTGGATTGGAAACGCTTTGCCCAGGATTTTTTGGAATTGATGGGACAGGATTTTGATCGCCGGGGGGCGTCAGTGGGACATGTCAAACTTTTAATATCGGACAGCCGGGTAAATGGGTTGACCGGTAATCTGACCGGCCCTTTAAACAAGATTGATGTCCGGGGAAATTTCATACAAGGTGCTGTTGTAACGATGACCCTGAATGCCAGGGTTGAGATGGCCCCGGGGCAATTGGAGGAACGGGTAAAAAATGTGCTGGAATGTTCCATATTCGGTAAAACCGAGATGAAGATCCTTGACTGGCGTTGTTTTAGCCCCGGGCGACCCAATCCGACACAGCGCTACGACACGGTTGTCAACTATAGGGGCTAATCCGGGGCATATCACGGCAACACGGCTTCTTTTAATCTAAAAGCACCGCGCTGTACCAGCAGGGAAGCATTTCCCCCTTTTTGTCAAAGGCAACTTTCAGCCCTAAAGGTTCTACGGTCTTGCCGATATCAATGCCGTAGGCATCCATGGAGGGCCGGGCCATGTGGGGAAACCGGCAGGGTTCGGGATGACTGCATTCCTCACACCAGACGCACAGCACCAGGGCCAACGCATGCATGCAGCTGTAATTGAGCATGGCCTCCTTTTCAACTGCTAATGTGACTTCCTGGCCTTTCTTAGGGTCTGTGGACTGAATGATGATCGCCTGATGATATTTATCAAACGCATTTTGAAACTGATCATTGGATATGTCCATATAAGGCGGGCATGTCCAGTACCGGCCCCACCTATTGCAGCCGAACCTGCATTTTAAAAAAGAGCGGGGATCAAAAACAATGGTGCTGGTATCAATGATCTTTGCTTCTAAAGCGCCCAGTTTAAGAGCTTTGCCGGCCAGTTTTTCAAGTTGCTTTGCCATGGTCTTCTCCTTTTGATTATCCTGTCAGCCTGCGGTAAAGTGCCGGCAGCAGGGTGGGCAGGACCTCCACCCGGGGGAGGATAATGCACTCGGTCTGGGGGGATATCATCTGAAGGTAATCACTGCCTTTCTGGTCTGAGGTGATAATAAACGGGTGTATACTTTTGCTGCGGGCTTCCTGGACTGCTTTTTTTGTGTCGGATATGGCATATTCCAAATTGCCGTATTCCATATCATAGGGACGCCCGTCAGTGAGGATTACCAGAAGTTTGATCACGGACGGAACCTGTTCAAGCTTGTGGGTGGCGTGCCGTACCACCGTACCCATGCGAGTGAGCCCGTTTGGATACAGACTGCCCAGACGGTATTGTGAGGTTTCATCCCACTCATCTTTAAAGTCTTTGACCTTGAACATGTCCACCCTGAATCTTCCCTCTGTGCTGAAACCGTAAATGGCATAGGGATCACCAAGCGTTTCCAAGGCCTCAGCCATGATGGCCATGGATTCTTTTTGGATATCAATAACCCGCCTGCCATTGATAATTTCATCGGTAGATGCACTTAAATCCACCAGGAAAAAGACCGACACATCACGAACCCGTTTGTCCCTTCTTATATAGACGTTCTCAGACATGGCAGCCCCTGAGCGCATATCGGTCAGGGCCTGGACCAGTGCATCGATATCCAGGGCGTCTCCAATGGGCTGTGCCTTGTACTTTTTAAAGGTTTCCGGTTTCAGTTTCATGAACTGCTTGCGGATGAGAAGGATAATCCCGCGCAGCCGTTCATTAACTTTGTGCACAAAATCATTTGGATCCTCCTTGGCAATCCGCTGCCGGACCTGGCACCAGTCTATTTTATAGTCTGAAATATTGCGGTCCCACTCCTTGTAAAAGTAGGTTTTGACCTTTTCCTGGAGCTCTTCGGCATCCGGGGAGGCAAATTCAATATCTTCAAGCATCTCACCCAGCATCTGCCACAATTTGTCCGGTTTTCGTTCACCTGCCGACAAAAGGGAGGCCACCAGGATATCCAGCAGCTCTTCAGGGATATCCTCATATTCCTCAAAGGCCATCTCCTTAACCTGTGCGATGGTGTCGTCCGTCTCTTTGATCAGTTCGGGAAGGATATCGCCCCACCATGGTTTACCAGTCAGCCCGGAAAGGTTTTGGGACTCAGCCGGATCCTCTGAGTGCTGGATATCAAGCTGTTTATCCATTTCAGAGGCCAAGCCCGGAAGCTGGCTTACAAGACGCTGGTCTGCATCCAGGTGTATCTGCACCGGATCTGATAACACCCGGCCGTTTAACCCGGTATAGGGCAGTCCGCGCAGCAGCATGGCCTGGTGCAGGGTCATCAGTTTATACAGACCGAAGCTGGGGGACATTTTGGGAAGAAATATGCAGATTCCGTCGGTGGCTGCGGCTCCGGTGAATCCTTTGCTTCCGAGAAGAGAAGAGTTGGATCGTATCTGAACAGGATGCCCCAGCATGGCTTCACAGATGATGGACAGAATATTCTGTTTGTTTTTAAGTGCCACACCCGATACCAGAACTTCACTGGTCTCTATGGATTTCAACGAGGTACCGTTGAAATAATTGACCATTTCAGAAGGCGATTTGGCCCCGTTAAGGCCACGGTCGATCCATCGAACTGTTTCTATCTCGGACAGTAAAATGCAGACCCGGTTGCCGTGCCGGATAAAGCCTTCAGCCGCATCCACGTTGACTTTGGAAATCCGGATCGCCTGCTCCAGAAAAAATGACCAGCGGTCCAGGGGGTATCCGCAGTTGGGTTCTGAAGATTCCATGAAGTAGGCTTTGACCGCTTTCCAGATCTTTCTTTTGTCCTGTGCTGCTTCAAAGGCGTTCAGCCCCTGGCGGCCCCAGAGTATCAGTTCCTCTTTTTCAGTGAAAGTGTCAACCGCTTTGTGGGTCTGGGTAAGAAAGGCAGTTGACGCGTCAAAATCATAGGCAGCCAGCATCACGGAAGTCTGTGCCCATTTGGGGACCAGGCTGAAAGCCGCGGGTATCGCTGCGGCGGCATCCAGAAAAGGAAGAAACAGCGACCAGTTGGCATTGCAGACAGAACCTGTCTGGGCCAGGATGATTTCATAGTTGTCCAGGGCCTCTGTGTCCTTGATTTTTGCCTTGGCCTGTCTTAAAAATTTTTGTGATGTCTGTGAACGCAGATGGCTAACCGAAGACCGGGCCGATTCAAAGGCTTTTTTACCGGCAGGGTTCAGCCTGACAGGTTCGGGTATCGTTCCAATGAAACTCATGACTAAAAAATCCCGTCAATAATTTCAGTGATCGCCTCCTGGATTTCAAAATCGTCTGTCATGGCCCGGGTAACGGCAGCCTCGCAGGCGGATACCGGGTCCACGCCATCGCTGATCAGCCGGGCCGCGTAAACCAGAAGTCTTGTGGAAACGCCTTCTTCAAGTCCGTGCTGTCTTAAGTTCCTGACCATCTCCCCAAGCTTTACAAGCCTTTGGGCGGTGTCTTCATCTACTCCGCCTTCCTCCATGATGATATCCCTTTCCCCGTTGGCAGAAGGATAGGTAAAATCAATGGCCAGGAACCGCTGTCTTGTGGAGTGTTTCAAATCTTTCATTACACTCTGGTATCCGGGGTTATAGGACATGACAATGAGAAAGTCGGGATGAGACTCCAACAGCAGGCCCCGTTTTTCCTGGGGCAGAATCCGCCGGTTGTCAGTAAGCGGATGAATGACCACGGTGGTGTCTTTTCTTGCTTCAACCGCCTCATCCAGATAGCAGATGGCGCCATGTTTGACAGCCAGGCTTAAAGGACCGTCCTGCCAGACCGTCTGGTTGTCCTTGAGCAGATACCGGCCGACAAGATCGGACGCTGTCATATCCTCATGGCAGGCGATGGTGACAAGGGGTCTGGAAAGCCGCCAGGCCATATGTTCCAGAAACCGTGTTTTCCCGCACCCGGTAGGGCCTTTAAGCAAAACCGGCAATTTGAGTCTGCAGGCAGACTCGAACAATTTAATTTCACCACCACTGGAAAGATAGTAGGGCTCTTCGTCAATATGATAATCTTCTATTCTTATGCCATTCAAGGGTTCCATAACGGTTACGGTGTCATGACTTTTGTGCATAATGTCTCCTTGGGATGGTGTAATTAAAAAAATAAATGGTTTGATTGGATGTCCGGGGCTTTCCCGATATCCCGAAGCTAAAGGCCCCGAGGCGTTAAAATATCCCCCCGGGGCCCTGTTTTTTATAAATTAATACCGTCCGTACTCTTCGGCGGCTTCCATCATGGCAATGGCATTCATCAAAGAACCATTGGGTGGATATTCACACCCGGTGGCAAGGACAAAACCACCGTCTTTACCTAGCTCTTCTATCTCTTTTTTACATTCCATCTTCATCTCTTCAGGTGATCCCAAAAAGGCATAGGTGGCGGGACTTGCATACCCGCACAGACAGGTCTTGTCTCCCCATTTTTTCTTGGCATCTTCCATGGTTTCACAGTCGTCGGGCGGATAGGCAAAGGAGATGGCAACCGGATCCATGGCCTCGATCTGAACATCAAAATAGATGCCGTTACCGCAGTTGTGGACCATGACCATCATATCATTGGCACGAATTTCATCGGCCAGGCGTTTGGCAAAGGGTGCTTCCATCTTATTCCACATTTTTTTGCTCATAATGGACTGTGATGCAAACAAGGTATCCAGGACAATGGCATGAACGCCTGTTTTGGCATATTCTTTGATGTAATCAACCAACACATCGGTAATGACTTCCGATGCGGCAATTACTTCCTCCGGATGCTTGTAGCAGTCCTTGAACAATTTTTCCGCCCCGCGCATCATGTTCAGGATACCCAACGGGCCGTAAACAAAACCCATCACGGCATTTTCAGCAGCTTTCGCGTCGCAGATCATTTTCATGTATTTGAGCGAATGCTGCATCCTTGGCGCCTTGGCCACATCAATGCGTTCAATCCTGGCATAATCATCCGGTGATTTAATAAATGGATCATCATAATCCGGGTGTGCCGTATCCTCAATGGGGTACACCATGGACTGGCCGAAATCGGCCGCTTCCACCGAAAGGTCCACAAGTCCCAGAATACCGTCAAATCCGATGAGGTCATGGGCCTGGATCATACTCTTTGCCGCCACTTCGGCATCCTGGCTCCATTCGTCATAAGTAACGCCGTAAACCCTGCGTGACGCGCCGCAGACAAGCGGGCAAGCCGGCACACGGTCAGGGATACCCCCCTGGAGTACGGTTCCGATTCTTTCTAATCCTGTCATAGACATAAGCTTTCCTCCTTTGTGTGTTAAGTAACCAAAATGGTCCTTAGTTTAGATTGTGCGCTGTATGTTCTCATCCATGGACAGGATCTGCCGACTGAGCAGATCCAGATTGTCAGTCGCATTCCGGTCCATTAAAAGCAGATCATTTTTTCGGACCTCAAGCGATTCACAGATGTGGTTGACTTTTTTTTCATCGATTAAATCGATGCGGCTGATGGCGATCCGGTCAGTTTCCCGGATCTGTCCCAAAAGCAGCCTTTTTCTTTCTTCAAAGTTAAATGTAAAGGTCGGTCCGTCGATCAGGGTGATCAGAGGGCCCACTGTATACTCAATATCCCGCAGTCCCATGGACAAGACGCTTCGAAGTTCCGAGGTCACCACCATTTCCGATGGTTCAAGAAACAGGATATCCGGGTCCACGGACCGTTTGAGCTTTTTTTTCAGATCCACAAGACTTGTGGCCAGGGAGCATCCGATTCAGCCGCCGCGAAGGTGTTTCACCGAAATATTCAACGATTTGGTAAATGCTTCATCATAAAGAACCCTGCCGTCTTCATTATTGATGATGCTTATTTTCTTGTCGGTCTGGCAAAGTCTTTGGGCAAGGGCCTTGATGACCGTAGTTTTACCGCTTCCCCGTGTTCCTGATATGCTGATTACCCGCATCCGTTGTTTTATCCTTCCCCGGGTTCATCCCCGGACAGCTGATCGTTCAGCTGTTTGACATACTCCTGTTTGGATGTGACAAAATCAAATTCGTCAAAATAGGTGTGTTCTTTTTCTTTGAGCACACTAATGCTCTTTGCCTCGGCAGCATCATGCAGCCCGTCAAGCGTGGCTTTTCTGACCACATCCTCTTTAATGCCCTGGACAATGCTGTTGATGGCGATATAAAAGGTGTTCACCGGTTGTTCTATACTGCCGGTGGAATAGGTGCCGTGGGCCGTACCGATAGTATCGGCTTTGATGGTACCGCACTCCGTTTTGATATGGGACTTTATGTGGCCGATACAGCGGGCACCCTCATCCATGCATTTTTTGGCAATCAGCATCATCATCTCTTCTGCCAGTGCTTTGACAAAATCGGTGTCCATGGCCGTGTCTGCGCTTAGATTGGCTGCCACACCGTAGCCGGAGACACCGTGCTCGGTATAACATCCGTGTTCAGCATTCATGTCGGTTTCCATTTTATTTTTCCTCCCAGTCGATGATGAAGCGGGACAACGTGTCGATGCCGATATCTTTGAAAGAAGATAATTCAACAATTTGGGCACGATTGTTATATTCCCGGACCCGCTGTACTGAATCCTGCACATCTTTGCTATCCACGGAATCGATTTTACTTATGGCGATGATGTCGGCATCCTTCACCTGGGTGGTCACCAGCTGCCCCAGCATATCCATATCCAGAAGCTCGGCAGGTCTAGTGGCGTCAAACAGAACAATGGCCGGACCCATGGAAAGTTTGGCATCTCTTCCACCCATCCTGGCCGCAAGCTTCACCTGATGGGGTACGGCCACGCCGGTGGGTTCCACCAGGACATGTTCCGGGCCAAAGGATTTGTAAAGCTGGGTCAGGGTTTTGGCAAAGCTAGAGGCAACCTCACAGCATATACAGCCGCCACCGATGTCTTTGACCTGCATGCCGCTTTCTTCCATAACTTTTCCGTCAACCGGGATTTCTCCGATCTCATTGACCACGAGAGCAACCTTTATGTCGTTGTCGCCGCGCAAAAGTTTTGAAAGCTTGAGCAGGAGCGTTGTTTTTCCACACCCCAGGAAACCTGCAATCTGAGTAATTTTCATGATGTATCCTTATCGATAAATAGCATTATTGTTTTCGTGATATTTGAGTCTCGTTCTCAAATACATCAGTTTTAATCAATGGGTTTGTCTTGAAATAGGCCAGGGCCTCCTCAAGCGTTAAAGGTATCTTTTCCCGGTTAATCGGATCGTCTAAAAGCCGCTGAAACATCCGTGTTAACAGGGGCGGTTCAAGCCTTGATTCTTCCAGGAGTGCCTCATTGGTCAGGATTTCCCGGGCCGAGCCGTCGGCAATGATTTTCCCTTTGTCTAAAATGATGATTCGCCGGGCGATCCGGGCAGCCAGGTTCATGTCGTGGGTAACGATGATAAAGGTATACCCGTGATGCTCATTTAAATGGCGCAGGTGGTGGATAAGCTTCCGGGTGGCGGCAGGATCCAGATTGGCCGATGGTTCATCCAAAAGCAGCAGGGGTGGCTTCATGGCGATCAGTCCGGCCAGGCCAACCCTTTTCATCTGCCCGCAGCTAAGCCTGTGGATCGGTTTATCTGCAAGATCCGACACCTCGGTCAGTTCCATGGCGGTATTGACCAGCTGATCAAGTGTGTCGGCGGGCAGATCAAGATTGGACGGGCCGTAGGCAATATCTTCTTTAACATGGGTGCAGAAAAGCTGGTTATTTGGATCCTGGCACAAAAAGCCTGTGTGACGGAAAACCGTGTTCCGGTTTTTTTTATCCAGCAGGTGGCCCTCTATATGTATTTCTCCTCCTGCGGGGCGGTAAATGCCGCAGAACAGCTTGAGCAGGGTTGTTTTACCCGCGCCGTTGGGACCGCACAAAACAACGATTTCGTTTTTATGTATTCTCAGACTGATATCATCCAGTGTAGTTACAGCCCCGTACTGGTGGGAAAGATTGCTGCAGGTTAAAACCGGTTTGTCCGGTGACCGGTATTCTGGTGTGACATCGCACTGGTTTGGGCAGTGTCCTGAAGAGGTATCACAATTTTGTACCTGTCTGTTATCGCCTGTTTCAGATGCACCTCCCCGGCTGGTCATGGCTTCCTGTATTCTGGCAGCCCGATCGTAGGCCCGCAACACAACCTGGGCAAGTATTTTGGCTGTGGAGACCAGGGCATGTCGATATTTTCGGAACCCTCCCCGGGTTATTGCCGAATTTTTCATCCGGGTAAATTCGGTAAATATCAATGATATGTAACGATACCCCATCGCAATGGTGTCCAAAAGAATCTCCGGGATTTTGAACCATTTCAGGGCATCCAGCAGACTATTGAATGGAGTGGTTAAAAATACGGCTGCCATCCATGACATGTCGCAGGCGACCCGGGCTGCTGCGGCAAGTCCCAATTGAAATCCTTCTTTGTAAAATGTAACAGGGCCCAGATGTGCAATGGGGGTATTCCCGAATCCGATAGTGAACCCGGCCACCACTACCAGGGTGGACCAGGCCGGGATCAAAAAAAAGATAAGAAACAAGCGCAGAGGAATACGAGAATATAAGACCAGAATTGTTCCTGCACCGAACAGGGACAGGGACAGCCACAGTTTTGCAAAATAAATGTTCAGGAAGACGGCGCTCACCAGAAGGGCAAGCTTGATGCGTGGATCCAGGCTGTGAAGCCCGTGTACGGATCTGCTTTCATGATAATCCTGAACCCATGTGTCGATACTGATATGCACTGTCATTCTCCTAAATGAAAGGATTAGCCAATATTATTTTGCATGTTTGATGCCTGCTCTATGCTGGTACTCTCTCTTTGCTGATCAGACTCCACCAGCGTCCGACAATAAAGCCGCAAACGCCTCCGGCACACATCAGCAGGGCATTCCACAAATCTCCCATGGCTTCTATATTGATAAAAGGATCCTTGGGTTCCAGGCCGGCTTCCACAGCCATCCGTTCATTGACCGCCTCATCCATGCCGGAGAAGGAGGCGGTCTCTTTGCTGTTTTCCACTACTGCTGCGGGGGAAGTATCGTTAGAGGCGTGGACCTGTGACGGAGTCGATAAAATCAGACCGGCTGATAATGCCAGCAGAAGACCTGCGATTTTGGCACCATCTTTTCCAAAGGAAATAAAGTCCTTTTTGATCAATCCAAGGTCTGCCAGAACTTCAGGTCTTTGTTTGAAGATATATTGGATGGCAAGCCCTGTCACAACCATCTCACCGAGGGCTATGGGAAGTTGGGTCGGCAGATAAGCCGCATAAATTGCTGTAAGATAACCACCTAAAGCGTATTGAGGGTTCGGCGCATGGGCAAGCTCTACAGCCAGAATGAATCCAGATGCTGCATAGACCATGACATCTCCGATAAGACCGCCTGCAAATCCGGCAGCCCAGAGAGGCGCCCCCATTTTACGGGCCAGAAAAAAGGCACTGAAACCGGAGACACATCCAAAAAATCCAAGCGCCACAACATTGGCACCCCAGGTTCCGAAACCGCCGTGGGCAAAAAAGGCCGCCTGTAAAAGCAGACTACCCGCTGTAAGGGCAATGGCGATATAGGGGCCGAAAAGGATGGCCATTAGGGGAGTTCCGCAGGGATGTGAGCATGTTCCGGTAAAGGCGGGGATGGGTAAAAGTGAGATAAAAAATATCAAGGCGCCTGCCATGCCCAGCAAAGGCTTTTTCTCAGGTGAGGCAGCAGCAAATTGTTTCATCTTTTTACTGCCGATCCATGCCAGAGCCAATCCGACACCGGTATACCCAATAGCGCTTCCTCCGGTAATAACACCTTCTGTAATGTGCATAACTCCTCCATTGTTTACGGGTTTCTTCAGTCAGGTTGCGGATTTCAATTCCACCGGATGCCTGATCCCGTGTTTATGAAACTTCAGTATGAGCTGATGAATCTTCAATTATCGTGCCATCATCAGTGTAGGTTTAAATAGTGCAGACAGAACGCTGCACGGTTCGAAAAGATGTTAGCTCGAATTTTTTATGGAATTGTGAATGGTTGAGTTTCGTTGTATTATAATTACAGATGTTTAAGTTGTTGTTGGCTTTGTTTTAATAAGTGTTACGTGTCTCCTTTCAGGCAACCTGCCGTTGCTTCATCTATTTTGTTGCCGGCCGTTTGCAGTAGGGAATTTAAAGCTGCACGGCCTGCGTCTAACTGCTAAAGCAAATGCGGTTTGTGAAATATCCGGGATAGATTTTTAACCTTAAAAAACTACAAGATATGATTGGGGTGGAAAAGCCCCAGGAAATGAAAATATTGCTGTAACGGGTTGAATTTATAAAATAATTATTGAAATGGGGTCAAATGGAGACATGTCGGGGCTCTTTTTACCCAACATGCATGCCGAATCGGTTATCTTCTTTGGTGACCTGCGTAAAGTGTCTGTACCGGGTGGGTCAAGACATATTCTCTGGCTGCATTCCATGCCTCGGTAAGCATATCCATGGACCCTTGTGAAACTTCCGATCTGCAGTCGAACAGATGGTTGAACTCCTGGACCTGCTCCAGCATCTGATCTGCATCCATGGTCGGGTTGGTAATCAAAAGGGTTCGTTTATAATTTTTGAACAGCCGTTTGGCAATATCCATGCTCATGCCGCCGAATTCTTTTTCAAAAATAACTTTCCAGTGATTCACCCAACCTGGTGTCATAAAAAAAGTGCCGGCTTCCTTAATTTGTTCAGCGTAATAGCACTCTCTACCGCCGATAAAAAGTCCGACACAGTCATCCACACTATGGTCTGCATCCTGGGGCAGAAACCAGGGGACTTCAAGGTGACACAGCAGTTGGCCCGGGTCATCCAGGGCATTGCCGCACAGGCCATATCCGAGAAAAATGGCGTCTACATACGATCCCATCTCCCGACTGGCACTGACAATCGCATCCTGCAGCATGGATTTTCGGCTGTGCATGGCTAACTCTACCACGTGGATCAGGACATCCATGCCCCCACCGTCTCGCGCGAGTTGAAATGAAGCTATAGAATCAAGCGGATAAATCTTTTTGTCACAGCTTTTCTTAAGTGCGTTAAGGATGCCTTTGCCCGGGATGTTATTCAGCACATAGATATCTTGCACTGCTGTATCATTTTTTAGCAGATACGCCAGTTCAAGTTCAAAAATCTCACAGGTTAAGATGCCAAGTACTGTCATGGTGTGTCTCTATGCTCCCTGCCGGTGATTTAATACAATTCCCGTGCCAGCAGAATGGTGTAAATAATCGGTGATTGGGTATCCCCGGGTTCTCCGGCTGAACTGCGGCGGATGTTTTTTTTATTCGCTTCAACTGTTAACCATTCCATATTACAGGTCACCCGATTTTGTGGGCCTTAATTTTTTTAAAAAGTGTTTTCCGGTTTATTTTCAGTATGGATGCCGTTTTGGTGCGGTTCCACTTATTTTGTTCAAGGGTGGCCAGTATCAGGTTTTTTTCATACTGCTCCATGATCTGTTTAAGGCCGTCTTCATCAACGTAATCCGGATTGGCAGGTGTGGTAACTGATTTTATTGATGTGTCTACCTTGCCGTGGCCGAAATCAAGGCGCTGAAGTGTAAGGAACCGCTGCAGCACGTTTTGAAGTTCCCTGACATTGCCGGGCCAGTCATAGTTCTCAAGTGAGTGCATCACACCCGGGGTAAACAGATGGATCTTTTTCTCTTTCTGGTCCTTGAGATCAAGAAAATGATTGATCAAAAGCAAGATATCTTCCTTGCGTTTTCTTAGGGGCGGCAGTTCAATGGGAATAATGTGTACCCGGTAGAAAAAATCCTTACGCATTTTACCGTCATTGACTTGCTGCAAAAGATCCCGATTGGTGGCAGCAATAATACGGACATCCGGTTTGATTGATTTCATCCCCCCCACGGGCGTAAATCCGTTGCCCTCAATGGCCCGTAACAGTTTAACCTGCATATGCAGACCGATCTCCCCGATTTCATCCAGAAACAGGGTTCCGCCGTCGGCCTGTTCCATATATCCGGCCTTATCTGCATAGGCACCGGTAAAGGCCCCTTTTTTATAGCCGAAAAATTCACTCTCCAGCAGATGTTCCGGAACAGCACCGCAATTGACAGATACAAAAGGGTTTTCGCTTCTATCGCTGATATCATGGATCGCTTTGGAGGCAAGTTCCTTACCGGTACCGGACTCTCCGTAGACGATGACGCTGGCATTGGAAGCACCGGCCTCGATAATGTGGTTGTAGACCTCCTGCATCACCTGTGTTTTACCCACCATCTGGCCAAATCCATACCTTTTCTGGACACCTGATTTTAATAGGATATTTTCCCTTCTAAGGTTGGCTTCCTGCTGCCTCAGATGCGCCTCAGCCTGTTTTGATTCGGTGATATCGAAAAAAGAGGCAATACATCTTTTTTTATCCGGAAGCACTCCCAGTTTGATGATAATGTCTTTATCCGTACCGGTCCGGTCATGGAATTTGCACTCATATTCATACGGTTCATCTTCAGACCGCCGTGTGCATATTTTTAGAAAGTCCTTTAAATCTTTGGCTTCTTTGCAATGGATAAGACGGGAAAAATTAATTTTGTTTTCTATTTCATGCCGTGAAAATCCGGAAAACTGGTCGAATTTTAAATTTGACATGGATATGGTCATGTCTTTTTCTAAGATCAGTGAAGGTGAACCGGCATGCTCGAATATACTGCGGTACTTCATTTCATTATCGCGCAATTCATCTTCGATCTGTTTCCTGCGGATAATGTTCCACATTCCCTCCATCAGAAGAATGACCTGCCGCACATCAGACTGGTCGTAGGGCTCTTTTTTATTCCCGACGCCGGCGATGATCATAACCTTGTTCTGGTCAAGGATGGGGACATTCATGTGCCGGATTATTTTGACATGTCCTTCAGGCTGGCCTCTTTTATAGGGATTTTCAGAAAGATAATCGTTGGTGATTATGGGTTTACGCTGTCGTAAAGCCTCACCCCATAAACCCATTTTGTCAATATGGTAGAGTTTTTGTTTGTGTTTGAGTTTGCACAACTGGATAGCACGTGTCGACCAGGAGTACATTCTAACGGATTTCTGGTCTTCATCAACAAAGGCAAAATACCCGACGCTGCTTCTCGTCAGCTGGATCGCCTTTTCAAGCGAGTAACCGGTGATTTCGTTGAGGGGTGCCCCTGTCATCTGATTCAGCTCAAGAAGCGTGCTAAGGCGGGATTCGTTAAGTCGCAGTGTTTTCAATGCCTGGCGTTTATGGGTGATATCGAATATGGTCCCGGTAAAAAATGATCCTTCCGGGCTGTCACCCACTGGTTGGCCGTTCTCGTGGACCCAGCAGACTTTCCCGCTGGCATGCATGATGCGGTATTCAACATCATAACTTTCTGATTGCCTGGCCTTTCGGATGATTGTGTTTTTTCTAATTTCCTTGTCTTCCGGATGAATAATGCTCGTGTAATCGTGGGGATTGGGACCGGCAAAATAGTCAGCAGCATAGCCGGATATGGCACTGATGACATTGTTGAGAAACTCCACTTCCCATGTGGGGTTATTGGTACAACGGTAAATGGCTACAGGCAGTTTTTGAGCCAGCGATAAAAAGTCATGTTCACTCATTTAAATCCCCCGTTGCAACCCATCATTATATCAGTAGAGCCGTTAATGCATATTAACACCAAGTTAGTGCGCTGACCGGTTTTTGTTTTTTTTGAATCGTCCGGCAGATCGACCTGTTGGTTTTAAATATTCTGGACACAAGATCTGCTTTGTGTCAAGGCCAAGGTTTCATGACAAACACGGGAAAAACTGGCAAACACCTGAAAGATTGAGAATATCGTTATAGTTTATGGGAGCTGAAATTTGATCTATATTCGATCCGTCGGTCATAGCGGGTTTTCCATGTTTCCTCACATAAGGTCTGGTTTTTGCACTCCTTACAAAACAATAAGGGTTCCATTGAAGCGTCATATTGAGAGTCCGGCAGTAACTGCCGGTTTCAATTTGATCAAACCAAAAAGAATATTAAGTTCGGAGTTCAAATGAGAAAAGTATTATTTCAACCGGCTAACAGGGAAGTGCGTTGCAATGATGGAGACAATCTTCTGGAGGTTGCCAGGAAAGCCGATATTTACATTGAAGCACCATGTAATGGGAATGTGTCCTGCGGTAAATGTAAGGTTAAACTGCTCAAGGGAAATATCCGTCCGGCGGACGATATTGTGCGAACCGTCTTTAAGCTTGAAAAAGAGTATATATCAGCTTGTCACTCAGAGGTGATTGGGGATATTACGGTTGAGGTTCCCCAGGTGTTTGCCTCTTCCTTAAAAGAGATGAAAATCGATGATCTCTCTTCAGAGCGTGATATCAAATTATTTGATATTTCCAGAAAGTACATCTCTGACAACAACATGACTTTCACCTCTTATGTGAAAAAGGATTTCTTGCGGATCCCTCAACCCGACCTTTCAGACAATATTTCAGACTGGGACCGCATCAAACGATACCTTAAAGTTAATTTTGGCTATAAAAACACATTCTGCAGACTGCCGACACTCAAAAAACTGCCCCAACTGATGAGAGAGGCTCAATTTGAACTGACCGTCACCCATATCCCCAGAGGAGAAAACCGGACCACCATCATTAACATGGAACCCGGTAACACCACAGACCGTCTCTACGGTGTGGCTGTGGATATCGGTACCACATCGGTGGCGGCCTTTCTGGTTGATATGTACAAGGGTGAACTTCTGGCCCGTGCATCAGCCGGGAATGAGCAGATCCGTTTCGGAGCGGATGTAATCAGCCGGGCCATAACCGCTGAAAAGCAAAACGGTCTGGATCAATTAAATCATGCCATTATTGAGAAGACCATTAATCCTATCCTAAACAGGATGTTTGAGGATGCCGGTGTGGATCCCCGTGAGGTTATCTCTTTTGTGGCGGCAGGAAATACCATCATGTCCCACCTTTTTCTATCTATTTTCCCGGGCTTTCTGCGCAGAGATCCCTATGTGCCCGGGTTCATGCGTGCTCCATTTGTCAAAGCGTCGGAGCTTGGAATCGCCATCAACCCGGAGACCTTTTTATACATGGTGCCGTCGGTGTCAAGCTATGTCGGTGGTGATATTTCATCCGGAATACTGGCATCCGGCATCTGGTCCTCTGAAGAGGATATCCTCTTTATTGATCTTGGAACCAATGGAGAGATTGTTTTTGGAAACAGGGATTATCTTCTGGCATGCGCCTGCTCAGCAGGACCCGCATTTGAAGGTGGCGGCATCTCCTGCGGTATGAGAGCCTCCTTTGGGGCCATTGAAAAGGTCAGGGTAAAAAAAGGCACTTTTGAACCTGAGCTTAGTGTTATAGGGGGTACAAAACCGATAGGCATCTGCGGGTCGGGCATCATTGACCTGATCTCTGAAATGTTGATTCATAACATTATTAATCAAAAGGGTAATTTTAACACAGATCTGGACAGCAAAAGAATCCGATTTGATGAGCACGGTACCGGGGAGTATGTGATTGTATTTAAAGAGGCCTGGGATATGGAAATGGATTTAACTATTTCCGAGATGGATATTGACGGTTTCATCAGAACCAAAGCGGCTGTCTACTCCGGAGCCGCCACGCTGCTTGAAAGCGTGGGGGCCCAATTTGAGTCAGTTCAGAAGGTTTACATCGCCGGGGGAATCGGCAACAATCTCAATATCGAAAATGCCATACGGATCGGCCTGCTTCCGGATATCAGCCGGGACCGGTTTTCTTATATTGGAAACAGCTCACTGATGGGATGTTACCTGACCCTGATGAGTGAGGATGCCCGCCGGATGGTTGAAAAAATTTCAGATATGATGACACTCATAGAGCTCAGTGTTGTTCCGGATTATATGGACAAATTTATTTCCGCCCGCTTTCTGCCGCACACAGAGATTCACCAGTTCCCAAATGTCAGAAAGCTCCTTGAATGAAACCGGGATGCAGGATCATTAAACTAAAATCAACTGACCTTCACCCCTCTGACCCATCCCTACGACATTTCGTTTAAAGACGATGGGCAATAGAATAAAAAAGGGATCACGCCCGGTCTTGAATAGAAACAGGCAGCAGAAAGATATAAAATCGATCACAAAAATATAGGTTTCGAACAGCCAGGGATGAAAATAAGGTCTTTCTCTACGATATTGTCAGATACAGTGATAAAAAAATCTGGTCGTGGAAAATATTTTTTTAAGTTAAAAAAGTGACAATTCAAGACCATATGCTTTCCAGGGGAAACAACCGAGCACCGATATATAAAAATGAGAAGGATTACCTGGATTTTTTTGACCTGTTCGAGGAGATGAGGGATCGATTCTCTGTCACCATTTATGCGTATGTTTTAATTGGTAAACATTTTCACCTTTTGCTTCAGACCCGGAACAATAATCTTTCAAAAGCGATGCAATGGCTTGGCACCAGCTATACAAGGCAGTTTAACCTCAGACACAAGCAGGGCGGCCATTTGTTCCAGGGAAGGTTTAAAAGCATCTTGGTCGAAAATGATGCCTATTTCATAAATCTATCCTGCTATATCCATCGTAACCCCCTAAGAGCAAAGATGGTAAAACGCCTTTCCGATTACAAATACAGTAGTTATCCACATTATGCTTATGGTATTGAACCGCCCGGATGGCTCAATACAGGGTCAATTTTGGCCTACTTCGGCCGAACTCATGACAGACATCAGAAATATCGAAAAAAGATCCAAAGCTACTCGGGAGAAGCCCATTCTATCTGGGAGGAAGTCAAATTCGGCTTTATATACGGATCTCAATCCTTTATCGATTATATTAAAGAACAGATTCTATCAGGCAAGCCGGATAAAGAGTTGCCCAAGCTGAACCAATTTCTTAGATCTCAGGATCCAAACAGCATTATAAAAAGGGCTGAAAATATTCCTGGCTGCAAAGTTGCCGATTTGAAAAAGGCCAGGCGTTTAAGGGAAAAGATCGTGATAAAAGGGATGTAATCATATTGATACTGTGGGAATCAGGCAGTTAAAACAACCGTCAGATCGGTGAGTTCCTGGGACTGACAGACTCGTCAGTCAGCAGACGGTTAAATCATGTCCGAAAGAGCAGTGGCAGCGGAGAAGAGAATGAGATAAAAAGGCTGCATAATCAATTAAGGACAATAATCAAGGTGTGACCCTCAAGACAAATAGAATTTTGTTTAGCACTATAGGAATTATTATGACCTCTCTACTCGGGATACAATTGTATTTCGGTGTTCTAAGTTATTTTAGATTCAATGACCTTCTAAATCAAAATCACTCGATTTTTTATCACCTTTTTACGGCCTAATATTTATTGGAGATGGCATTTTCCTCATTATGTTTTTAGTTAGAATATTGATTATCAAATGAGCTGAAGGACCATCAGTGACAATGGGACCACCTATATAAAGACCTGGTCAAGAGAAAAACAACCTTCCCTGAAGTGATAACCACCCATTGACGTGAAGATTAACTACAAAACCACTTCAAATTCAAAACCCGGCATGATACAAATTTTAAGACAGGCATTAATTAATGTTGGCAGGGCCTTAAACATAAATTAGGGACAAGCAGGGTGTTTTATGATGAGATGGATTAAAGAATGGGCAGGCAAATATATTGCTGATACTCAATATTTTGTGCTCTGTCTTGTGCTGGTCTGTGGGCTGGCATGCGTTTATTTTTTCGGGAAAATTTTAATCCCTGTCTTTGCTGCGCTGATCATCGCATTTATCCTGGAGGGCCTTATCGTGCAGTTGATACGGTTTGGGTGCCCAAGATTCGTGGCGCTGTTTATTGTATTTTTAATCTTTCTGGTCTGTTTTATTATCATGCTTTTATGGCTCTATCCTTTATTGTCAAGGCAGATGGTGCAATTATTCCAGCAGGTTCCGGCAATGCTTCTTAAAGCAAAAGCCCAGTTAATGGCGCTTCCACAACAATATCCGGAGATTGTCACCACCTCCCAGATCCAGGAGCTGTACAATTTTATCTCTTCCGGGCTTTCCGATTTTGCCAGAAGAGCGCTCATGGCCTCTTTGTCATCTGTAAAGGGGATGGTGGCCCTTATCGTATATCTGGTCGTGATTCCCTTTCTGGTCTTCTTTTTCCTTAAAGACAAGGAAAAAATTTTAAACTGGCTGGCCTTGCTTTTCCCAAAAGATAATGATCTTGCCGAGTCGGTATGGGAGAAGGTTAACACACAGATGACCAACTATATCCGTGGTAAAGGATGGGAAATTCTCGTTATATGGGCCGTCACGTTTTCGGCATATTTTTTTGTCGGGCTGCAATATGCACTGCTTCTTTCGTTTTTAGCCGGAATTTCTGTGATTCTGCCCTATATCGGGGTGATCATTGTGTTTATCCCCACCCTGATCATTTCCTATTTTCAGTTTGGATGGGAGGCTCTGTTTTTCTGGTCAACAGGTGCATATGTATTGATTCAATTGATTGACGCACATATCCTGGCTCCTTTGCTATTCTCCGAGGTGACGAATCTTCACCCGGTTGCCATTGTGATCTCGGTACTGTTTTTCGGAGGGATCTGGGGAGGATGGGGGCTGTTTTTTTCCATTCCCCTTGCAACCATTATCAATGTGTTAATCGATACATGGCTGGCAAGACGCATGGTTTCCGATAAAAGTGAAACATGATGTTTCAATGGCTGGAGACGCTCTTGACCAATGTTTTTGTCAACACGATTTAAAATGAAAGAACCTCGTTATTGCGGCAACAGACCATTGATAAAATCTGTCATAAGATCCAACGTTAAATCAGGTTGCTCCACATGCGGTGCATGGCGGCAGTTGTCAAGAAGAAAGGTCGTAACATCCGGGACACCCGTTTGAATGACATCTAACTGTTTTCGAGTGCCGTACTGATCGTCTCTGCCCTGTAGTGCCAGCATGGGCACTTTAATATGTTTTAAATATTCTTCAATGCTCCAGTTCATGAATTTGGGGTTCAGCCAGACATCGTTCCAGCCGTAAAAGGCATTGTCTGTATTTTTTCCATGGTATTTTTCAAGCCCTTTTTTCAGATTGCCTTGTTCATAATTAATCTTTGCTTTGGCAATGCTGTCGACGCTTATTTTTTCGCAGAACACGTGGGCCGCTTCAGTGATGACGGCCTTAAGGCCCTTTGCAGGCGGGCTGCCGGCAAAGATGATACCAATGGACCCCCCGTCGGAATGGCCGATGAGGATATACTGGTCAATATCTGCGGCCTTGATCAGTTTGGGAAGGATTTTTAGGGCCTGGGTGTGCATGAAACTTGTTTTCCAGGGCAGGGGGCATGGATCGGATTTTCCGTATCCCGGCCTTGAGAACACCAGGGCAGGGCAGTGGGTGGCATTTGCCAGACGTTTTGGGTAATCCTTCCACATGGCAGTGCACCCAAGACCCTCATGGAGAAAAATTAGGCAGAAGCGGTTTTTGATTTCTCTATTATGCCATTGGATTTCGATATTTTGTGAATCAATGGTTAAAAACTGTGTCACGAAATTTGCCCTCGAAAAAAAAGGTTTTTAAAATTCCTTCATCAGTTCTGACTCATCAGGGTATCATAGGCATTCTGGATTTCCAGAAATTTTTCATTGGCCAGTGTTGAAAACTCTTCTCCCAGATGAGACAGCTTGTCCGGGTGGTATTTTTTGATGGCCTCTTTGTAAGCCGCCTGAATCTGTTTTTTAGTGGCACGCCGGTCAACGCCTAAAATGTCATAGGGTGTTTTGTTAGAAGGTGTCTTCTTTTTTGACGTTTTATTTCTATCGTGTGAGTTTCCATTGTTGTCACTGAAAGTGCTGTTTTGCCCTGCCTGTGACGAACCGGGAGATGCATGGGTGTTGTGTCGGGTTTTTTTAACGAACCTTTGGTTTTTGAAGATAAAATCCGGTAGTTTCCCGTACCGGAGAATATAAAAAATTGTCGCAATGACCACACCATCGTCCAGCCATCCTACAAATGGTAGCAGAATGTCCGGTAAAATATCCACCGGGCTGATCAGGTAGGCCAGGCCAAAGATGATCAGCATGATCTTGACATAAAAGCTCATTAAATTATTTCCCGTTGAGAACGTCGATCATGGTGAATAATTTCTGGGTGTTGTCTTTATCAGACAGTTTTTGGGTCAGATACAGGACCGCATCAAAGGTGCCGGATGCATAGATATCCCGGCCGTTGATGTTATGCTTGAACTCGAACAGGGCAGACCCGTCCGGCGCCTCAAGGGTGTAGGTGTGCCATCCATGCCCCCCGATATGTTCTTTGGGGATGCCCCATTGTTTTTCCTGGATTTGCGGGTCCCTTATTTTTTCAATCTGGCTGACATCAAAATCAGCGCCCAGTTCATTAAAACATGCCACAAAAGCTTTGGCCGTTCCGGAGGTGTCGGCCTTCATCTGCTGGTGGCTTTCAACAACCTTGAGGGAGTATCCTTTAAAAAGTCCCGGAAAAGTTGCGGCCGCGTACTCCATCATGGCCTGGAACCCGACAATCTGCTTGGCCATGTTAGGGGCAATGACAGACGGTGTATCCCCCTGTTCAACGGTTGTGTTCAGCGCCTCACGATCCCCGCCGGTGGTGCCCATGACAAAGGGGATCTTGTTTTCGGCATAAAATTGTGCATTGGCATTAACCGCCGTGGGATGGGTATAATCAATGGCGATAAAGTGCGGGTACTGCTCTCTGATCTGTTGTATCCTGCCATCCCTCACATCGGGTTTGACAAGTTCAACCATGATGTTGTCCACTTCAACACTGTTTTCTTCTATTTCCTGGCCGGTCAGGGAAAACGGGACCAGGTCAAATTCATCGTTTGAAACGGCAAACTGTGCCATTATTTTAGCCACATTGCCGGGCAGGCCGTTAACCATAACGAAAATCTTTTCCATATTATTTTAAATCTCCTTTTAGATTGGCAATAAGCTGTGACAGTTTTGGAATTTGTGCCGGGGCAAATCCCTGAGTAATTTTCTTCAAGGATTTTACCGCACAAGGGATATATTGTTCAAATATTTTTTTGTTTTTGATGCGACTTAAAAACCCATATGCCCCAAGAGCCTGCAGGTTCCGGGTAAGACAGCAACCAGAGTAGGATTTTAAAAACTTCTCTTTTTGATGTTCTTTAAGGTTTAGTGTCTCCATGGCATACATGACAAGGGTCTTTTTTACATTAGAGCCAAGATCAACATAGGGGTCAATGAGCAAAGAGGCCAGATCATATTGAAGGGGACCCAGCCGGGCTGATTGAAAATCAATGAAATAGATCCTGTTATCCTGCACCATGATATTTCGAGACTGCATATCCCGGTGCATCAGCCCTGTCATCCCATGCTCAAGTGCCTGTTCTGCAATCAGGTCAAACTCATCCTTAAAGTCGTCAAATGAGTGATCAAGACCGAGGTATCCGTTGATAAAGGCGTCCATGAAATATCGGCACTCGTTTTCAAGGATGAGCTCTTTTGAATAGGTGCGCGTCTGACAGGTCCAGTCAGGGTCAAAGTCCTGCGCCCCTTTGAATGAAAAATCGATAAGCAGGTCAATTACCTTTTTGTATAGGTCTATTGTGCTGTCAGGATAATGATTGACCACGGCCTGAAGATGCGTATCTCCAAGATCCTGAACGCTGACGATCCCGGACATGCGGTCACAGCCGAGGACTTTTGGGGCATTGAGCCCTTTGGCGTTCAAATGGGTGCCGATTTTAATAAAGGAGCGGCACTCGTTATCCTTGTCACTGTCCGGTATGCAGATACCGTGGCTGCACAGGATGATTGATTGGTTCTCATATTTTACCCGGACCCACAGCCTGTCCGATCCATCCCCGGCAACCGGGCTTATTTTCAATAGATGAATGTCTTGACGGCTGATACCGAAATAAGAAGCGCTTTGAATCATCATTGAGGTCAGGCTGTAGCTGTTCGGGGTTCCGATATCCGACCAGAAGATGGACTTGTCCACATAGGCGCCGATCTTTTGTTGCGGACACAGGGAGCTGTAGAGCGCAATGCTGGAAAAAATGGTTTTATCCGGCAGATAGTCGAAAATCTGTGGGGAGACAACCTGGACACCGGTAAAGGCCAAAGGGTGGTTTTTTGAATCAAAACTTGTAATGCACTGGTTGTCGTCCACTTCCACCTTGTTGAACGGCGCGCTGTCATGAAGTACCAGGGTGGCCAGTTTGTCACCCAGCAGATGATGGTGATAGAGCTGTTTTAAGTTAATACTGGATATGATATCGGCATTGACCACAAAAAAAGGAGCGTCATCAAGCCTGTGCCTTGCATTTGCAATGGCACCACCGGTATCGAGAATGTCAGGCTCATGCAATATCTCAATATCGGCCGTGGTTTTATAGGTGGCAACAAAGGCTGAAATCTGGTCTCCAAGATGATGGGTGTTAATTAAAATATGGCTGCAGCCGGCCTGGACAAGCGCGTCAATTGCATGTGCAAGTATCGGCTTTGATGCCAACGTGAACAGGGGTTTGGGGATTTGCCGGGTATACGGTTCAAGCCGTGTGCCAAACCCTGCTGCCAGTATCAGTGCTTTCATGAATCAATCCTGAAAAAGAGAGAACCCAAGGTCATGGTGCGGCCCTATGGCGCGATCAGCCGGACCAGACGGTCGAGGATATTTTTATAATATTCGATCTGAACATGGTCCCCAGGTCCTGTTACTTTGTTTTGACTAAAATAATTGGCAGCATTGCGGTAGTTGATCTGTGACAGGGACTCTTTGTAGGTAACCACCTTGCTCTTGAAGAGTTTGGACCCGATGGAATGGATTTTTTTAACCCGCTCTTTTTGATCGTGCTTGTCTGTGTCATATTTTTCAAAATAGTGCAGGCAGGTTTTATAGGATTCAAAAAACGGCTGCAGAAAGGCGGCAAACATTTTTAACTTTTTCAGTCCCCGGGATGTAACGTGGAAAAGATCGGTGGTGCGGGAGTCGGGTACAATAATACCCTCGTTGGTGAATCCTTTAATAGCTGCGGAGATGTTTTCCTCAATGGTGGTCTCCTCATCAAAAAAGAATTCATCGGTAAACATTTTTTCCAAAAATTTATAGCGCTGGGTCAGGTCGGAAGATGAAAACTGGAACCGGTCCATTTCCAGAATGGCAATGGCAGTATAGGCATACATGATGAAAAAGGAGATTACCGAGTTCTTATAATAATCAAGGATAGCCCGCTTGTTGTCTTTGACAATAAAGACGGTGTTGTCGGTGATATCATCGTCATCCTCATCGCCAAGTTCAATAAAATTTCGGGAAATAAAATTGGTAATCACCGAGTTCAAGGTGTTGTCCGGGTCAATGAGCAGGGTATCGGACAACTCGGCGTTCATATAGGTCAGCATCCCCATATAGGTCTCCACGCGGCTGATCATCTGTCGTTTGGTAAAGCTTGTTTTGGAACAGTTTAAGACAGCGCTGGCAATAATCCCATGGGGTGTGGCCACGGCATTTTTATTAATGCTGTTGATCAGTTTGTAGCCGAATCCTTTTATAAAGGTGATAAATTCCTGGTTTGAGGCCTTTGAAATATCAATGTTCTTTTTTTCGGCATACTCTTTGATGGAAATGGGTTCGTTAAATTTCATGTAGACTTTGCCGTATTTCTTTTTTAGAAATTTCCTGGCATTGATCAGCCCTTTCAGGGTTTCCGGAGATTTTTTCCCGCCTTCGATCTCTTTTAAATAGGCATCTTCTTCCAGTACATGGTCGTATCCCACAAAGATCGGGACAAAATACAGGTTATCGCAGGCACCGGCGTACCAGGCATTGACCAGCATGGCAAGACCGCCGGGTTTGGGGGGTAAAAGCTTGCCGGTACGGCTTCGGCCGCCTTCGATAAATATTTTAATATTAAACCCTTCCCAGAGCAGTTTTTCCAGGTAGGCGCCAAATATCTTGGAATACAAGGGCGCTCCTTTAAATGTGCGTCGCAGAAAAAAGGCGCCGGCACCGCGGAACAGGGGTCCTAAGGGCCAGAAAGACAGGTTTTTTCCTGCGGCAATATGGGGGCAGGGCATATTGTTTCTGTACATGACATAGGGTAACAGCAGGTAGTCCAGATGGCTTTTATGGCAGGGGACAAGGACCAAAGGGGCTTTGGTGGAGGTTTCCCGTATATGGTTGATCTCCTTCTGGTTCCATACCAGCCCGTCAAAAATATTGTTAAACACCCAGGTTAAAAGCCAGTTGGCAAAGTTGATGATCCGCAGATTATAATTGGCAGCAATCTCGTTAATGTATCCGGCGGCCTTTTTATGGGTTTTACGCAGTGTCAGATTGTTTTCCGAGGCATACTCGGCCAGGTATTCGCGCAGGGATTTACGGGTTAAGATGTCCTCGGTCAGCTCCTGCCGTGATTTAAGCACCGGCCCTGTAATGCTTTTGCGCTGGCGGTTAAGAATATCCACCAGATGTTTTCTTAAACGGTGGGTCTGAAATTCCGTTTCCAGCTGGTCTATCTTGGGTTCGCTTAAAAAGTCTTTCAGATTTACGGGCCGTGCCAGCTCCACCCGGATCTTTTCAGGATGTCTTAAGATGGTATACAGCCGTTTGATTTTGCCGGGTTTTTCATGGGTGCCGAACAGGATATCGGTTAAGCCCGGGTCGGTCCGCATGGGTTTGGTAACATAGATGATATCTTCGGGTATAATCAATACCGGTTTATCGATCTGTTTCTGCAGTTCGATCAGGACATAGAGCGGGTCCGGGGTGGCTTTGATAAACCTGCGGTAAAAATCATCCTCTTCTATCAGGCATACAAATCCGGATTTGCCCGATAAAAGCTCTTTTATGAGATATCCGCTGGTATAGGCGTCTTTAAGGCTGAAATGCCGCAGCAGATGGTCCAGGTGGCAGATAAAGATCTGGAACAGCCGTTTTACCGGTTGCAGAAAAAAGAACCGCAGATCAAATCCAAGCTGGGGATAGGGCATGTCAAGGGATTTGAGTTTGGTGTGAAAATAGATGAAATCGGTAATCCGCTTGGTTTTGCTGGCATAGATGACAATGCTGTCGGGATTGATCTGTTGTATCTTTTCTATATTATGATCGTCAAAACTGATTTTTTTTGTAAGCCGTTTAAGCAGCTTTTTGACAAAATACCCTTTGTTACCGGGGTAGAAGCATAAAAAATAGTCATGGGAGTGGCCCAAAAGATAGTCTGTGATGCTGCGTACTCTTTTATTTATGCCGGACATAAAATCTTTAAGCTTTTGAAATAATGGCATTAAAATGTCCTTTAACGGATGATGTTTTTTGTGATGTAAACTTATATTAACTATCAAAGGCTGGGGCGAATGGCAATCTTAAAATGGCCTTGAAAATTTCAAGGGTGTATGCTATTTTCTTTTATCCTTAACATTGACAATTTCCAGATTTGTTTAATTGTAAAAAGAATAATTTGTGTAGATTTTAAAAATTAGGAGGACCTGTTTATGAAAACATTAATCGGTGGAGCGATTGCAGTACTTCTTGGCGTTGTGGGTTTGGCAGTTTGGTTTGGAGAATTTTTGGGACTTCTTGCAGGGTGCATCCCGCCGGTACTGCTTCTTGGTGGTGGATTGGCGCTTTATCTTGGGTTTGACGAGTTAAAGGATTCCTGGAAAAACGAAGATGGCCAGGATGCCCCAGCCCCGGAAGATGACAAAGCTAAAATCGCTGAACTTGAAAAAGAACTGGACGAATTGAAAAAAGATAAATAGCGATATTGTTCATACGATATTGAAAAAAGGCCCGAATTATTTCGGGCCTTTTTTTATGGCCGAGGTGGCCAGGTAGTCCGCCACTTCATTTTCCTTGATTCCCGCATGTCCTTTTACCTTGATAAACTCAAGGTCTTTAAATTTTTTCATCAATGTTTTTATGGAAACCACCAGCTCCTGGTTTGTTCTGGGTTTCCAGTTCTGGGTTAAAAGACCGATGGCATAGCTTGAATCGGAAAAGACCCGGACCGGCAGGTCCTGTCGTTTGAGCGATTCAAGGGCCGTCTTAATGGCGGAAAGTTCTGCAATGTTGTTGGTGGCCTTTCCAATATATTTTGAAATCTCTTTTTTGTTTTCCCCCCAGATTAAAAGGGCACCGATACCGGCAGGCCCGGGATTGCCCGAAGATGCTCCGTCTGTGTAGATTTTGATGCAGTTTTCAGGAATGTTTGCTTTTGGATCGCTTTTGGCATCTGCCTGTGCCGGGTTCTTTTTGCCTTTTTTCGCTGTGGTCTTCTTTTTGGCCGGTACGGCCTGGTCCTCGGGTTTCAGGCTTTCCGGGGCAACCTTGTATTCATAATCCTGCTTAAGATTATATTTGATGCGGACCTTGTTGTCCGTTATGAGATAGGCCTGGTTTTCATCGGTCTGCACCCAGACCTTGTTGCCTTTAAAACTCATTCTCTTCCAGAACTCGTCGTTGAATTGCTTATTCATATAAATGAACCTTTTTTGATCTGTTTTTAAAGTTTGCCAGATCCTTTTGCCATGTTTGTTCAATGGTCAAAAGATCCTGCTGCCCGACGATCTGCTCCCGCAACGTTTTGCTTCCCAGGATCAGGTCCATGGGAAGTTTTTCATATTCATATTCATAGGGCGGGGCCTTGAATTCAAACTGGCTGCCGTGGTGTTTAATGATCGACTGTAAAAGCATCAGGGAGGTCAGGTAGGGCTTATAGGTTTTTTTTGATGTGATGTGAATCTGGAACCCCCTGCAGGTTTTTGCCTGCCATTTGCCTGAGGTGGGTTCGAAGTTGACACATCTAAGGCGCGCCCCTGTGATCTTTTCCTGCAGCTCCTCAAGGATGGAAGCTGTGTCCAGAAAAGGGGCGCCGAACTGCTCAAAGGGAATGGTGGTGCCGCGGCCTTCTGAAATATTGGTTCCTTCAAAGATGACCTGACCGGGATAGACCATGCAGGATTCTGGGGTTGGCAGGTTGGGCGAGGGCAGCACCCATGGTAGCCCGGTTTCCTGAAAATACATGGACCTGCGCCAGTTCTTCATGGGAATAATCGTCAAGTCGGCATTGATATCGTGATATTGATTAAAATACATGGCAATTTCACCGATGGTCAGGCCGTGGCGCATGGGAATGGGGAACCTCCCCACAAAGGAAGAATACTCACATGACAGGACATTGCCTTCCACCTGCAGGCCGCCAATGGGATTGGGCCGGTCCAGGATGATGACCTTCTTGCCAAGTATTGCCGCCATTTCAAGACAATAGGAAACCGTATAGATAAAGGTGTATACCCGCGTGCCCACATCCTGAATATCCACAAGCAGTACGTCGATGTTCTCGAACATCTCTTTGGTGGGGATGCGGGTACTGCTGTACAGACTGAATACCGGAATGTTCAGATCCGGTTCCATAAAGTGACCCGATTCAATCATATTGTCCTGCTTGTCGGCATAGAATCCGTGCTGCGGAGAAAAAAGGGCGGTCAGCTGTTTTTTAAACCGGTGATGGATCCTGTACACGGCATGGGTAAGGTGGCTGTCCACTGACGCCGGGTTGGCCAGAAGTCCCAGGCGCTCTCCTTTTATATCCGACGGCGGATTGTCAACAAAATCCTGTAACCCGCAAATCACTTTTTGTGTCATAAATAATCCTTTGTTATACAAGGGTTTTGGACCCGAAATTTTAGGGCAATCAAATGGAATTGATTGAGCATACTATTTCCAAGCACTTACATTTGAAAGGGTAATGCAACAAAAACCTTAGCCTTTCATAAGTGTCTGTATATTAAAAGTTAAAAATTATGTCAGGTTTACATGCGTTTACCCCGCCCATAATTATCATAACCATTGACAAAAATTCAAATCCTAACTAATTATTATCTTTTTCACGGTTTAGGAGTAATCACACAATGAAATTTACCATCAGCGAGCAGGTTGCCACTATCAACGCCTATGAGCCGGGCAAGCCGTTAAAGGAAGTAGAAAGGCAATATAATATCACCCATGCGGTGAAACTTGCGTCAAACGAAAATCCATTTGGGTATTCGCCAAAGGTCCGTGATGCAGTGTTGGCTCATATGGATCAAATGCACCGGTATCCTGAATCCTCTGCCTTTGAACTTGTTCAAAAACTGGGACAAAAATTCAATGTTGAGGCAACAAATATTGTGATCGGCAACGGTTCGGATGACATTATAGCCCTGCTGGCCCATGGTTTTTTAAACCCGGGCGATGAAGCCTTGATGCCGCTGCCTTCGTTTTTAATGTATGAAATCAGTGTGAAAACTGCCAAAGGTATCCCGGTTATGGTACCGCTACAGGATTTTTCCACCAATCTTTCCGGGCTATTGGAAAAGATATCCTCTAAAACGCGAATGGTTTTTATCACCAACCCCTTTAATCCTACGGGCAGTACCATTACCACAAAGGAATTTAATGATTTTGCAGCAAAGGTGCCTGAAGATGTCCTGATTATTGTTGACGAGGCCTATATCGAATTTGCCAGGGACTCATTGGTCTATAATTCACTGGATGATCCGTTGACAGATCCAAGAATTGTCACCTTGCGGACCTTTTCCAAGGCATACGGCCTTGCCGGGTTCCGCGTGGGATATGGTGTTATGGACACCGAAGTAGCCGGGGTGCTGCAGCGGATACGCCAGCCGTTTAATGTAAATACGCTGGCCCAGGCCGCCGCCGCCGCCGCCCTGGACGATGGGGCGTTTTTAGAGCAAAGCATTCGCGGGTCCCATGAAGGGATTGATTTTCTGACAACACAGTTATCCCGGATGGGAATCATGTGCCTGCCCACACAGTCAAACTTTTTAATGCTTGATATTGAAAGGGATGCCACGGAGGTGTTTGAGAAAATGCTGTACCAGGGTATTATTGTCCGATCCATGAAATCATATGGATTTGATACCTTCTTAAGGGTAAATACAGGAACGTTGGAAGAGAATCAGGCGTTTGTCACAGCGCTTGAAAAAGTGCTGAATAAATAGGGGGAAAACATGAACACCAGTATAGAGACCACCCGGATAGTGACAATTGACGGACCGGCAGGTGCCGGCAAAACCACTGTCAGCAGGCAATTGTCAACGGCTTTGGGGTGTGTCTATGTAGACACCGGGGCACTGTACCGGGGCGTTGCCTATGAAATTGACCGCCAGAAAGTGGACTGGGAAAATGATGCGACCCTGGAATCTTTTTTGCAAACCCTTGACTTGAACTTTATCATGTAAGAACGTGACCTTATATTAGTGTCCCACGGCACGGATATCACCCCGTTCATCCGGACACCCGAAATCACCATGCTGGCATCGGGTTCCTCAGCGCGTCCCCAGGTGAGGTCCGCGCTTCTTGATATCCAGAGAGATATTGCCGCAGGGCAGGATGCTGTTTTTGAGGGCCGTGACATGGGGACCGTGGTTTTTCCAAATGCCGCGCACAAATTTTTTCTTTTTGCCGATTTGAACATCCGGGCGCAGCGGCGATATGATGAAAGCGCTGATCAGGCAAAGGATATTAAAACGGTAAAAGAACAGATGCAAACCCGTGACAGGAACGATTCTTCACGCGCCTCTGCACCGCTGAAGGCTGCCGAGGATGCCGTCATGATCGATTCAACCCACCTGACAATTGACCAGGTGGTTCAACAGATGATTCAAATCATTGAAAAAGCACCACAGGCGTAAGATTCTCGTTGCTTTTTATCATCTTGTTTGATATAAAGGCAAATTGTACCTGTCCCTATCATGGTACGGCCCATAGTTTGGGCCAGCGCCTTGCGGGCCGGTATAAAAATACGATTAGGGGGAATAACATTAATGAATAACATTGCTGAAGAAAACGAAAATCAAAAAATGAATACTGAAACCTTAGAGAATGAAGACGCGGCAGAGAAAGAAGACGCGGCTTTTCCGGAGCTTACCGGGGAAGAATCAATGGAAGATCTTCTGGACATCTACGAGTCCAGCCTGAAAAAATTTGAAGAAGGACAGGTCGTTACCGGAACTGTCATATCCGTCGGACGAGACATGGTGCTTGTCGACGTGGGATATAAATCAGAAGGTCAAATCTCTATTCGGGAATTCATTGACGAAGAAGGCAATGTAAATGTCAAGGTCGATGATCAATTTGAAGTCATGATCGAGGTGTGGGATGAAGAAGAAGAAACCGTCATCTTGTCCCATGAAAAAGCCAAAAAGGTCAAAGTGTGGGATGCCATTAAAGACATTTACGATGCAGACGGAACTATTGAAGGTGTCATCACAAGCAGAGTAAAAGGCGGCTTCTCAGTCGATATCGGACTGCTCGGATTCCTGCCGGGATCCCAGGCTGATCTTCGCCCCATCCGCAACATGGATGAAATGGTCAACAAGACCTACGAGTTCAAAATTCTTAAATACAATAAAAAAAGAAACAACATCGTTCTTTCCAGACGGGTTCTTCTTGAAGCTGAAAGAGATACGTTGCGCAGCTCAACGCTTGAAGCTATTGAAGAAGGCAAGGTCATGGAAGGGATTGTTAAAAATATTACCGAATACGGCGTCTTTGTTGATCTTGGCGGCGTTGACGGTCTCTTGCACATCACGGACATCTCCTGGGGCAGGGTTAAACACCCGTCAGAGCTCTTCTCTGTGGGCGACAAAATCAATGTCAAGATTCTCTCCTTTGATCTTGAAAAAGAGAGAGTTTCTCTTGGCATGAAACAGTTGACACCGGATCCCTGGACAACTGCGGTTGATAAATATCCTGTTGAATCAAAAATTCTCGGCAAGGTTGTCAGCCTGACAGATTACGGTGCGTTTATCGAGCTTGAAGAGGGTGTTGAAGGTCTGATCCATGTATCTGAAATGTCATGGACCCGAAAGATCCGCCACCCATCCCAGATGGTCACTGTTGGTGAGCAGATTGAAGCTGTTGTCCTGGATCTTAAACCGGATAACAGAAGAATCTCTCTGGGTATCAAACAGACTGTTGACAATCCCTGGGAAGTTATTTCACAAAAATATCCCGTGGGTACCATTATTGAAGGTAAAATTAAAAATATCACCGAGTTCGGTCTTTTCATCGGTATTGACGATGATATTGACGGACTGGTACATATTTCCGATATTTCCTGGACCAAACGGATCAAGCATCCTTCTGAAGTTTATAAGAAAAACGATACGATCCAGGCGGTTGTCCTTGATATTGACAAGGCCAATGAAAGATTCTCTCTTGGCATCAAACAGACTCAGGCAGATCCCTGGGAAACTGTTGGACAGCGTTACGAAGTTGGCAAGGAAATCTCCGGTGTTATCACCAATTTGACTGACTTTGGTGTCTTTGTTGAGCTTGAAGAGGGCATTGAGGGCCTGGTTCATGTTTCCGAAATCAGCAAGGAAAACGTGAAGAGCCCGAAAGAGCATTACCAGAACGGGGAAACAATCACTGCCAAAGTAATGAACATCAACAGTGATGAAAGACGGATCGGCCTTTCCATCAAACGTCTTGAAGACGATGATGATGATAAGTATCTTGAAGAGTTTGCCAAGAATATGAAACCTGCGACCTCCTCTTTCGGGGAAATTCTGAGAAGTAATATCCAGGAGCAGATCGAAGCAAACAAAGCTCAGGAAGCTGAAGAAGAAGACAAAGAAGACGATCAGGAAAAAGAAGAATAACCGCGTTTTTACCTGAACGTTTTTTTAAGTCATACCAGGGGGGCCGGACAGTAATGTTCCGGCCCCTTTTTATTTTGTTAACCGTATAAATTAGGATTAACCTCATGTTTGCACGTCGCCATCCCATTTTGTTTTTTTTCATGGTTATCGCTGGTTTTTTTACCATCATGGTGTTGGGCTTTACCGGTCTTGTCACTGTTGGTTCCGGTATTGTCGGTGCGAACATTGTCCGGCAGCACGATACCCCGGACGGCAATATCGGAGTTGTGGAGATTCAAGGAATGATCCTGTCATCCAAAAAGATCATTCAGGATATTAAAACGTTTCGTGAAGCTGAAGATATAAAGGCCATTATATTAAGGATCGACTCTCCCGGGGGCGGCATCGGACCGTCACAGGAAATTTATCGTGAAGTCATGAAAACCCGCCGTGATAAGAAAGTGATCACATCCATGGGATCGGTTGCAGCTTCCGGCGGGTATTACATCGCTTCGGCCACCAATGGGATCATTGCCAATCCCGGTACTATTACCGGCAGTATCGGCGTGATTATGGAATATGCCAACATGATGGAGATTGCCAAAAAGATCGGTATTTCACCGGTGGTGATAAAGAGCGGCAAGTACAAGGATACCGGGTCGCCGTTCAGGGAATTAAAAGAGAGCGAGAAACAGCTCTTGCAGGATCTTGTGGATGAACTGCACGATCAATTCGTATCTGATGCGGCAACAGCCCGCGGCATTGATCTTAAAACCATGGCCGGTCTGGCTGACGGAAGGGTTTACACCGGCAAAGGAGCGCTGAATTTAAAACTGATTGACCGTCTGGGTAACCTGGATGATGCGGTTCAATGGGCGGGTGAACTCGCTTCGATCAAAGGCAAATTGGTGCCGGTCTACCCCAGAGAAGATAAGATAACTTTCATCAAGCGGCTGGCCGATACCCTATTCAAAGATATCAACATCTCCGGCACCGTGACGGATAACGTCCGGTATATCATCAATTAGGGAAATAACACTGGAAGGCTCGCCAGGCACAGTGCCGCCGTCAATGACCGCATCAATTGATTTGATAAAATGGTCGTGCAAAAGGGAGGGATCATCAAATACTGAACCGTCCGGGCGGGTGGCACTGGTGGAGATGATCGGATAGTCCAGTTCATTTGCAAGTCCCAGGGCAATGCGGTTGTTCGGGACACGAATACCGGCAGTTCTCCGTTTTGTCAGCATGATTTTGGGAACCATCTTGGTTCCGGGTAATACAAAGGTGTAGGGACCGGGCAGAAGCCGTTTCATATTTCGATAGGCAATATTTGATACCTTGGCATACTTTGAAATTCCCTTTAAATCCGGGCAGATAAAACTGAATGGTTTGTTCTTTTTGCGCTGTTTTAAAAGATATATTTTTTCAATGGCTTTTTTGTTCATGATATCACAGCCGATACCGTAGAATGTGTCTGTGGGATAGGCAACAATGCCCCCGTCTTTAATGATTTGAACAACCCGTTTTAACTGTCGTTCCTGGGGGTTATGGGGATTAATTTTTAGCAGCATTGTGAATGTGATCCTAAGATTAATTATATCTTTTGGCATAAGCCAGTGGCATATACCGGCATTGCCCGCTATTGTACGCTTAACACCGGACAACCTATAGGTTATTGGATTTATTGTCAATGGCCGGGGCCATTTTCCATTTAAACGGTTCTCTTGGGCATTTGTCTGCATGCCAGAATATGCTGATATCGTCCAAGATCTCGATAGGGTGGTTTTCTTGAGAATTTTATTTCCAGATCAAGTACGGTATCCAGGTTTTTTTCACGGTCATGGGGATCCAGGATATAATCGTGAAAAACCCGAATGCCGCTGTGACAGACTATTTTTAGATTTTGTTCTTCCAGCCATGTAAGCACCTTTTCCGGCTGTCTGGGATGAGATGGTGTCAGGCTGCCGGGCCATCCTTTATACTCTCTGTTCAAAATTTTTTTATAATTGGTACGCAGCATATTTTTAAAAATCATGCCGTCAAGGTTGTAAAAGGTCATAGACAGCATACCGCTGTTGTCCAAAAGACGCGTTAGATGAGAGATCAGATCCCGTGGATCCTCCACCCATTCGAGAACTGCGTGGCACAGAACCAGGTCATAGCGACCAGGATTGTGAACGGGCAACTCCTGTATGGCGCCATGGATCAGTGTTACCCTGGATGACAATCTGTTTTTTTTAACTTCTTCACTGGCCTTTTCAAGCATTTTTTCAGAGATATCACAAAGCGTGACACGATGCCCAAGCTGGGCCAGTTTTAAAGAAAAAGGCCCGGCACCGCCACCGGCATCCAGTATTGATAAAGGCGGATGCGTCTTATCCGTCCTGTTAATGGCGGATGGAAAAAACTGGGACAAATCCTTTTTTAAAACTGCCAAACGGATGTTGCCTTTAATGCCGCCATAAACTTTTCTTAAAAATTTCGGGGCCAGATCATCAAAGTTTTTTCCATAGTGCGTGGTTTTTTTCATAGCAAATAAATCCCGGTCCGTTTTGGTTTAAGGATCGGCTCCAAAATGACTTAGGGCAAAGCTGTGCATTGCCTTACGTGAACTTTTGTTTTTAAAATACCCCGTCTTTTAAGGGGTTATGGAAACAATTTAGCTCAAGTTGTTTTGCAACGATTCCTAACCTGTACCATATATGCTGTTTTGATCTTTATGACAACCAATACCGTCTCTTTAAGATGCGGCATAATCATAAAGTTTGTGTAACAGCAGGTGGGTGCGTCAGCTCTTCTTGTAATCGCGGGTTTTTTTTATCGGCACTATCATGGTATGATACGACTTACCATAATCCAAACCCAAAGGAATAGGCATGGAACTTGACAATCCTGAAGCCAGGGCATTTCTGGCGCAACTGTTTGTTATTACAGGCTCTGATATGGACAACCAGGCGTCGATGTACGATATTGGTGACGCACTCGGGCTTGAGAAAACTGAGGCCGGGGATCTGGCCCAGATGTTGTTTGTACAGGGGTTTGCGGAGTTGAAAACCCTGTCCGGCGGCATCGGTATTACCCAGCAGGGGCTTGCGGCACTCGGGGAAAAAATAAAGGCTGTTGACGGTGATGATCATGTCCTTGGCAGTCACAGGGTATTGACCCAGGAGGACCGGGACGCAATTGACGCGTTGCAAAAAAGTACAAAGCAGATGGTGCCCGGGCTCGGTTTAGAGTACGAACAGATGGAAGAGTTGATGATCGATATGAAAACCATTGATGTTCAAATGCTGTCTGAAAAACCGAAAACCAGCGTGATCCGTGAATTGTTTCTCTCTTTGCACCACAATCTTCACGACTGCGGGGAAGCGATTCTTTTAAAAAGATTATCCGCTTTGGTCGGAGCGCAGTAAGATATTTTTTTATTTGTATAATTCATCGCTGCCATTGATATTGATCTTGCTAAAAATAACATTTTTTGGTAGGAGTACGTGTTTATATACTGATTTAATTATTTAAAAAAAGGCTGGCCGTTTAACACCTCATTAAATTGCCAGCCTCATAGTATTAATAAACAAATTCCTTTCTGGAGGCTAATTTTATGTCCAATATTTTATCCAATGATGGTCTGTCTTTTGACGATGTCCTTTTAATGCCCGATTATTCAGCCATTCTGCCCGATGAAGTAACTACCAAAACACGGCTGACCCGGGAACTGGAACTCAATATTCCCATTGTCAGCGCTGCCATGGATACGGTTACCGAAGCACTGACGGCAATCAGCATGGCCCGAGCCGGGGGGCTTGGTTTCATTCACAGGAACCTGAGCATTGAAGAGCAGGCCATTGAAGTGGACCGTGTTAAAAAATCAGAAAGCGGCATGATAGTGGATCCTGTAACGGTTCACCCTGACGTTTCGATTTCAGAGGTGCTTCAGATCATGGCAAAATACAGGATTTCAGGAATTCCCGTGACCGAAGGGGATAAGCTGGTGGGAATCGTCACCAACCGTGACCTGAGATTTGAAACACAATTGGAAAAACCGGCACGTGATGTCATGACCAGTGAAAATCTGGTCACTGTTCCTGAAAAATGCACTCTGGAAGAGTCCAAGGCCATGCTGCATGAGCACAGGATTGAAAAACTGCTGGTTGTGGATAAGGCCGGTAAACTCAAAGGGTTGATCACGATTAAGGATATTGAGAAAATTAAAAAATATCCTAATGCGTGTAAAGATTCATTGGGAAGGCTGCGCGCCGGCGGTGCCATTGGCGTGGGTGCGGATATGATGGAACGTGTAGATGCACTTTTGAAAGCCGGTGTGGATGCACTGGTGATCGATACCTCCCATGGACACTCCAAAAACGTGATTGATGCTATCCGGAAAATTAAACATGCCTTTCCCGGCTGCCAGCTTGTGGCTGGCAATGTTGCCACTGAAGCTGGCGCCAAGGCCCTGATTGACGCCGGCAGCGATGCCGTCAAAATAGGAATTGGCCCCGGTTCCATCTGCACCACCCGTATTGTAGCCGGCGTGGGTGTCCCCCAGCTGACGGCGGTTCAAAATTGTAAAAAGATTTCACAGAAAACCGGCGTTCCTATTATTGCTGACGGCGGTATCAAGTTTTCAGGAGATATTGCAAAGGCGCTGGGCGCAGGTGCCAACTCGGTGATGCTGGGCAGTCTTCTGGCCGGTACCCAGGAGAGCCCGGGCGAAATTGTCATCTACCAGGGCCGGTCTTATAAAGCTTACCGGGGTATGGGGTCTGTCGAAGCCATGAAAAAAGGCAGCTCTGACCGGTATTATCAAAAAGATACCAAAGAGGATGAAGAGCTTGTCCCGGAAGGTATTGTTGGAAGAATTCCCTACCGGGGAACCGTCAGGGAAAACATCGTCCAGATGCTCGGCGGCTTGAAAGCCGGCATGGGATATCTGGGAGCCGCCACCATTAAAGAACTTCATGAAAAAGCACGGTTTATAAAAATCAGTGCGGCAGGGCTGCGTGAAAGTCATGTTCATGATGTTGTTATCACCAAAGAGGCGCCCAACTACCGGGTGGAAGGCAGCTAAAGCGCTGCATTCATGATGTTTGATCTGTTGTCTGATCGTATCAGTGATTTTCCATGATTGGAAAATCACTGCTTCACCCCAGTAAGCTTGACTCAAATTAACGGGTTTAAATTAAATAATGAATGACCTGTCCTCCCCATTTTACCATCTTCACCTCCATACTGAATACTCTCTTTTAGATGGCGCGATCCGTCTGGATTCGTTGTTTAAAAGGTGTAAGGAATTCGGTATGGACGCCGTATCCATGACCGATCACGGCACCATGTTCGGTGTGGCCGCCTTTTATGAAAAGGCCAATAAAGCCGGCATCAAACCGGTGATCGGGTGCGAAGTTTACGTGGCGCCCAGAACGCTCAATGACCGCACACAGATGGATGCCAGGGGATTAACCCATCTGGTCCTGCTGGCCCGGGACCCCCTAGGATATGCAAATCTTTGCAAGCTTGTCTCCATTGCCCAGCTTAAAGGGTTTTACTATAAGCCAAGAATCGACAGGGAATTGTTAACTAACCACTCTGAAGGCCTGATCGGGCTGTCTGCCTGTCTGAAAGGGGATGTGCCCCAGCAGATTATTAAGAACAACCTGGACGGCGCCCTTGATGCTGCCAGGTTTTATCAAAGTACGCTGGGGGAAGGCAATTTTTACCTGGAAGTCCAGGAAAACGGGATGGAGATCCAGCAAAAGGTTAATTCAGGCCTTTTGGAAGTCAGTGAGAAATTGTCCATCCCCATGGTCGCCACCAACGACTGCCACTATCTGTCCAAGGGGGATGACCGGGCCCACGAAATTTTGTTGTGCATCCAGACCGGGGATACCTTCTCCAATAAGGATCGTTTCAAATTTGACTCTGATCAATTGTATTTTAAATCCGCCCGGGAGATGATCGATACTTTTTCAGGCTTTACCGGCGCGATTGAGAATACCCGGGACATCATCTCCCGGTGCAATGTGGAATTTGATGATAAAACCTACCATTTTCCCCGGTATGCCCAGACCGAAGATGAATCAGAAGATGATCTGTTCAAACAACAGGCTCTGGAAGGATTTGAACAGAAGCTTGAAATGATTAAAGCGGCGAACCCGGAGATTGACGAGAAGGTTTACAGGGAGCGGATCGATTATGAAATCGGGATTATCCTTGATATGGGGTTTCCCGGATATTTTCTGATCGTGGCTGATTTTATTGAGCATTCAAAGAAAATCGGTGTGCCGGTGGGACCGGGCCGCGGGTCGGCCGCCGGCAGTATGGTGGCCTATTCCATGGGGATCACCGATCTTGATCCCATTGAGCACGGCTTGATTTTTGAGCGTTTTTTAAACCCGTCACGTATCAGTATGCCGGATATTGATGTGGATTTCTGCATCGAAGGCCGGGACCAGGTATACAAATATGTTATAGACCGGTACGGCGGTGCCGAATATGTCTGCCAGATCATTACCTTTGGAAAGCTTAAGGCCAAAGCTGTTATCAGGGACGTGGGAAGGACTGTGGGCGTCTTATTATCGGAAGTGGATGAAATTGCCAAGATGATCCCGGATAATGCCAAGAATCTGACCAAGGCCATTGAGGAAGTGCCGGCCATTCGCACCAAGTGTGAAGAGTCCGAAGAAAAGACAATGATGCTGGAAGTCTCCCTGCTGCTGGAAGGACTGCCCCGTCATGCGTCAACCCATGCTGCCGGGGTTGTTGTGTCTGATAAGCCGCTCAATGAATACCTGCCGCTTTATAAAGGCAAGGAGGGTGAGACCCTGACCCAGTTTGACATGAATTATGTTGAAAAACTGGGGCTGGTAAAATTTGATTTTTTGGGCTTGCGAAACCTCACCGTTATTAAAAACTGCATCGAACTGATCACCAAACAGGGCAAGACGCCGCCGGATCTGTCCAACCTGGATTATGAGGACTCAAAAACCTTTGAGCTGTTGCAGAGGGCTGATACCACAGGCGTGTTCCAGCTTGAAAGTTCGGGCATGAAAGATCTGATTTTACGTCTTAAGCCTGCCAGCTTTTCCGATATTGTGGCCTTGGTTGCGCTGTATCGTCCCGGCCCCCTGGACAGCGGCATGGCTGATTCCTATGTGGAAAGAAAGAACGGCAGAGAAGAGGTGGTTTACCTTTTTGATGAACTGGAACCGGTTCTCAAAGAGACCTACGGGGTGATTTTGTACCAGGAACAGGTCATGAAAATTGCCGGTGTCCTGGCCAATTATTCCATGGCCGATGCGGACGGGCTTCGAAAGGCCATGGGAAAAAAGATTGCCGCCATGATGGAAGAGCATCGCGGGCTTTTCATGAAAGGGGCCAAAGAAAATAATCATGACCCTAAAAAGGCGGCTGAATTATTCGATCTCATGGAGAAATTCGGGGGGTATGGCTTTAATAAATCCCATAGTGCTGCCTATGCTCTCATTGCTTATCAAACTGCGTATTTGAAGGCAAATTTCGCGCTTGAGTTCATTGCTGCGCTTATGACCAGTGAACGATCCAACTCCGATGCGGTCATCAAATACATAGATGAGTGCCGAACACATGACATTAAGGTGCTGCCGCCGGATGTGAACCAGAGTGATGCGCACTTTACAGTGTCTGACGGCTGTATCCGATTCGGGCTTGCCGCTGTCAAGAATGTGGGGGAAGCAGCCATTGAATCCATTGTTGAAACCCGTGCTGAAGAGGGCGTATTTGATACTATTTATGATTTCTGCGAACGGGTCAATGTCAGCAAGGTGAACAAAAAGGTTTTGGAGGCGTTGATAAAATGCGGTGCGTTTGATTCCACAAAGATGAAACGCAGCCAGATGACGGCCATCCTGGAAGACGCACTGGATCATGGTTCCAGGATCCAGAGAGAAAAGGCCGATTCCCAGCTTGATCTGTTTGCCGATTCCGATATGGGGACATCGTTACCGGTCAGCCGGCCCAAGCTGCCGGATATCGAGGAGTGGGAAGACAATATTCTTCTGGGCATGGAAAAAGAGTCTCTGGGATTTTATATTACCGGCCATCCCCTGGACAAATACAAAACCACGATCAATAAGTACGCCTCTGTGAATTCAATCACGATTCAGGATGTCGCCGATAAGAAGATGATCCGGATGGGCGGTACTATCAAGGCGTTGAAAATCCACAAGACCAAAAAAGGTGATATGATGGCCTTCAGCGCCATTGAAGACCAGTCCGGCAGTATCGAAACAGTCGTTTTTCCCAACCTTTATGCCAAGACACATATGCTGATCGCCAATGAAGAAATTGTGATTCTGGAGGCTGAGATCCAGAAAAAGGAAAATCTTGTAAAACTGATTGCAGATAAAATTATACCGGTGGAACAGGCGTCCCAGGAGTGGACCAATGGGGTGCTGATCAGCGTGGATGCGCAGACGGCCACTGTGGAAACACTGGATCAGATTAAAACCATCGTTGAAAGATATCCCGGAGACTGTGCCACCTGCATCAAAATTGATATATCCCAGGGAAAAGAGGACCAGGATCTGCCGCCGGTTCTGGTTAAATTCTCCGATGAGTATTCAACTGCTTCGGACCCGTTTTTTTTCAAGGAGATTGAAGCATTAATCGGGGAGGGCGCTATTGAGACGCGCTGTGCCCCGATAAAAGAGAAGAAAAGAAAGAACAAGCCCTGGATGAAAAAAAAGAACGGGGCATAGATGATTATCATCGATGCCCCGCTATGTTGTAACCCGGTTTTTTTCTATAAATATTAGCTCTCTAATTTTTAATGGAAATATTGTCAACTATCTGTCGACTGCCGGCCGCTTTTCGTACAACAGCCAATATCCTGTTTTTTTCAAATTCAGAAGGAACAATACCTGTCAGTGTCACGACATTGTTGTACGTATCCACATCAATATTGGTTGACCGGATATCAGGGTCTTTAATGAGTTCTGTGCGTATCTTGCTCGAAAGGATCGTATCATTGAGGGTCTGCCCGGCGGTTGTTGTTCCGACAACCAGTTGATTTTCAACGCCCTTGACCCCATCCACGGCGCGGGCTATATCCGCGGCCATACGTTTCTGGGAGGCGGATTCCACAACACCTATGAGAAAAACAACCCCGTTTAATACATCCACGTCGATATTACGAGCCTTTACAAACTCATCACCGATCATTTTAGTTTTGACCGTGGTTGAAATTACAGAATCATCGACAATGGTACCGATGCTCCTTTCATCGGTGGCACCTTTATAACCAGTGTAACCTGCTCCACCGACAACCGCTGCGCCGCAGCCTGAAAGTATAAACATTATTATTAGTATGGAAAAAAGCAGGGTAAAACGGCTTTTCATGGTATTCTCCTTAATCAAAGTCCTCAAGATCAAGATCGTCAAGATCGGATAGGTCCATATCTTTGAGCAGATCATCTTCGTCTATAACAATATCGTCGTTCTCTATTTTGGGTTTCTTTTTTCGGTTTGGTTTGGGTGCAGAGTTGTTAGTTTTCTCAAAGACAAAATACTCATTCCAGATAAAAACGGCACCTACATACAGCAGGTAGCAAATACCTGCAAAATTGAGAACCAGAATCAGAACGCCGAAAATTTTTTTTAGCAACATGACAATTTTTTAAAGTTCGGTTAAAGGTTTGACGCAACAACCAATTTAAGCATATATATATTCTTTGAAAAAAGGTTACAAGAGATTTGATTTTAAATATGTGAAAGGAAAACCAATGAGCTGGCTTGGTAAGATGATCGGCGGAACAATCGGATTTGCGATAGGAGGACCTATTGGTGCCGTGGCAGGGGCGGCTTTCGGCCATACATTTGTGGATAAAAAAGAGGACGCGTATCTGGCCTCCCGTATCGGTGGCGGCACACAGACTCAGGAGTCATTGTCATCCAATGAACAGGCGCAACTTGTTTTTTTTACCGCGGCCTTTTCGATGCTGGCCAAGGTGTCCAAGGCAGACGGCCAAATTACGGATCCGGAAATCAATGCTGTTGAAAGCTTCATGAAAGATGATCTGCATCTGGATGCCGCAGGACAGCAGACAGCCATCTCTATTTTCCGTCAGGCCGTAAATTCGCACGAAAGTTTTGATGCATTTGCCATTCAGTTTTATACGGTGTTCAGCACACAGCCCAATATTCTTGAACTAATGCTGGATGTTCTTTTGCGGGTGTCTGCCGCAGACGGTGATATCTCTGCTGAAGAAGAAGCTATGCTTATATCTGCAGCCCGCATTTTCAGGTATTCGGACCCGGATTACAGCCGGCTGAAATCAAAATACGTGTCAAGCGCCAATACGTATTACGCGGTTCTAAAATGCGATCCTACTGCGTCGAATGATGAGGTAAAAAAGCAGTATCGAAAACTTGTTACCGAATACCATCCGGATAAAATTGAGGCAAAGGGGCTTCCTGAAGAGTTCATTAAATTTGCCAATGACAAATTCAAGGAGATCCAGGAAGCCTGGGATGGTATCAAAAAGGAGAGAGGGCTCTAAAAAAGACCTTTTTCCTTGGCAATGGCCATATAGGTTTCAAGTACGTTTGCCGGCGGTTCAATTCTTTCCTTCTGGATTTTATCCGTAAGTGCCATGGCCTCAAACTGGCATGCGGTAACGCATAAACCACAACCGATGCAGCGATTGATATTCACCGTTGCAATGATCTTTGTTTCATCCATCAAAACGGCATCCATGGGACAGATCTCTTCACATGCCTGGCAACCGGTACATTCGTCATCATCCACCAGTGCCTGGAAATTGGATGAAACGATTTTGGCAGGTTCGTCAAGGTCCTTGATATTCTTTAAAATCTGGCAGCAGCAATCACAGCAAAGGCATATATTGGTCGGTTTCTGGGAGTTGGACGGTTGTGGGACAAGCCCCTGTTCAACCCCTTTTTTGACAATATCCAGGGCTTGATCCTGGCTGATGGTCCGGCCAATACCGCGGCTTTCATAGATATAGGCACCGGATCCGAAAATCAGGCAGGCCTCTTCAAGCCTGCCACATGCTTTGTCCATCATCTTGTGTTCTTTGCGGCAGATGCAGGGAGCAACGATAATTTTTGATTGTGAGCGGATGATGCCTTCAACCTGCTCATAGGCCATGATATTGAGTTCGGTATTGACCGCCTTTTCCACCGGGATCACACGCATCTGCTGCGTTTTATGTTTATACTGCGCCTTGATCAGATGGGGAACATATTCGTTGAAATCCTTGATAAGCTCCTCGGTGAGACGATTGACCTGGTATTCCCAGATACCCACAACAAAATGAAGCAGCATGAACGTATTTTGACCATCCCTGTTAACATGGATAATGAGCCCTTTTTTCCCCATCTCAATAAGCATGGGTTCAATCTCTTCAGCAGGTTTACCGGCTCTTTGTGCGATTGACTCAACAGGTTCGGGCAGCATCACCAGCGACAGGGTAAGTTCAGCTTCCTGTTGGGTGAACAGCTGCTTTAAAATTCTTAATTCAACACCGCTTTTTGTTTCAGGATATCCGCTGGGTGTGTTGTCCAGATGAGAGGCCAGTTTTTTATATACGTTTTCCATGATCTAACCTTCCGAAATATAAGTCTTAAATTAATGCTTTACCAACAATATTGAGATCACTATCACATTGTTCAGGGATAAGATCAAGGGTTTTTCCTTTGAAACGATGGTTTTCATCAAGAAGGATGGTCAGGTAATTTGACGTCACCGCTTTTAACATACCGGTCCGGCCATCGGGTTTGTTCTGGACGATGGCTTTCAAGGTTTTTCCAAGATTCTTTTTTATAAAAGCTTCTCGTTTTTCTCTGTCAAGAAGACGCATTCTGCGGCACCTCTCTTTTATCACTAAAGGGTCTACCTGGCCCTTGAACTCAAAGGCAGGGGTGCCTTTTCTTTTTGAAAACGGGAATACATGCAGATAGCTGACCGGCAGCCGTTTAATCAGGTTATAGGTATTTTCAAACTGCTGCTCGGTCTCCGAAGGAAAGCCGATCAAGGTGTCCACCCCGATACCGGCATCAGGGATTTGTTTATTGATCTTTGTGATGGTTTTTTCAAAAGAAGCCGCGGAGTAGGGGCGCTTCATCTTTTTTAAGATGTCGTTATCCCCGGACTGCAGCGGTATATGAAAATGGTTGCAAAGAACATGTCCGGGCCGTGCAAGCGCGATCATCTTGTTAGAAACTTCTCCGGGCTCAATGGAACTTAACCGGATCCTGTGCACCGGTCTTTTTTTATCTATTTTTTCCAGCAGGGCATCAAGGGTGGTGCGTCTGTCAAGATCAAGCCCGTACAGACCGGTATGAATACCGGTTAAGATCACCTCGTTAAAGCCCTGGTGTTGCAACTTTTCCAGATGCCTTAACACCTCATCTTCGGGCATGCTCACAGAGCTGCCCCGGGCATACGGAACAATACAATATGTACAAAAAGAGTTGCACCCGTCCTGGATTTTCAGGTATGCCCGTGTCATCTTTCCTTTCACAGTCTGGTCAAAGCCGTGAAAAGTATTGGATCTACCATGGTCAACTTCATGAAATTCAGGTGAGCCGCCTTGTTCGCAGATAGTGGTAATGTGATCGGCAATCTGTGTCTTGTCCTTGTGAGAGACAATGGCGTCAACGCTATCGATTTGTTTGATTTGTGCGGGGTCTGTCTGGGCATGACATCCTGTGACAATCACCTTTGCCTTTGGATTTTCCCGGATAAGTTTTCGGATTGCCTGCCGGGACTGCATTCCGGCCTTTGAGGTGACGGCACAGGTGTTCACAATAAAGACCTGGGTGTCCTTTTTACAATTGTCCTGCTGCCAGCCCTGTTTTTCCAGGCTTTGGGCGATACCATCGCTTTCAAACTGGTTGACCTTGCAGCCAAGTGTCACAATATGAAATTTTTTCATTGAATAATTCCGGCGCCAAGCACCCTGTCTTCCTTGTAAAATACTGCTGCCTGACCCGGTGTGACAGCGTTCTGCGGTGTGTCGAACACCACATTTCCTGTGTTACCTTCAAAACAGAGCGTGGATTGCGCACCCTTGTGGCTATACCGGATCTTGGTCATTATATCACTGATCGATTCGCAGGCAGAATAATTCCAGTTTATATTTTTAACCCTGAACTGCTGCTGCAACAGCTCTTTTTTAAAGCAGACTTCCAGCTGATTGGTTTTTATATGGATTTTTTTTACGTAATAGGGCTCTTTGGCAGGGCAGTTCAAACCCCTTCTTTGCCCGATAGTATAGCGGTGGAGCCCGGTGTGCTGTCCAACCACAGTTCCGTTGGGATCGATGATCTCTCCCGGTCGCGGCGTGCTTTTGATTTTATCTAAAATGAATTGTGAAAAGTTGTTATCATGGATAAAGCAGATATCCTGGCTTTCACTGGGGTAAAGCGGTGCTATATTATTGGACACTGCATATTGTTTTACCTCTTTTTTTTTCATCTGTGCCAGGGGGAAAAAAATGTGTTCAAGCTGCTTTTTTGACAATAGTGACAAAAAATAGCTCTGATCCTTTAGCGGGTCTTCCCCTTTTTTCAGATAGGCACCTGTCTGGGATGCTTCAGGAGATGAAAATTCATTGATAATGGTGGCATAGTGTCCTGTGGCAAGATAGTCGGCCCCCATGGCGCGCGCATGGTCCAAAAGGGTGCCGAATTTTATGGTTTTATTGCACACCATGCACGGATTGGGCGTTTTACCGTCCAGATAGGTATTCACAAAATAGTGAATGACATTCTTTTCAAAATCGTTTGACAGATCAATGCAGGTAACCGGAAAATCAAGCTGCTGCTCCAGCAGCTTGACATTGGTTTTCTGTTTTTCATAACCGGTGATAAAGTGCAGACCAAAAATATTTTTATATTTTTGTTTTATGAGATGTCCGGAAACAAGGGAATCAACACCCCCGCTTAATGCAACAGCAATAACAGGGTGCTTCATCAGGCGACTTCTTCGGTTTGTTCGGAAAATAATCCCATGGCCCGGCTTGGGCAGGTTAGAACGCAAAGTTCACACACACTGCATTTGTCTTTATCAAAAATGATTTCCATTTCAGGACGTTTGATATAAAGAGATTCTGTGGGACAGACTGCGGTGCAGGCGCCGCAGTGGGTGCAGACCTCTTCATCTTTATAAATTTGATGTTCCGGAGTGGAGACCATAACCCCCTGGTCTTTTAAAAACTTCACCCCTTTGTTAAACCCGGCTTTGGTTCCGGAAGATATTTCAAGTACCATATATCCCTCTTTTTTATTGGATATTTTGGCGCTTAGAATATTGAACATCAGGTCAAATTTTTTTGTTAGCTGACATACCAGGGCTTTTTGAGCCACTTGTTGGGGGAAGTTGAGAATTAAGATTTTTGAGTACAAGACACTGCCTCCGTGCATGGGTGTTATCGATAAATTGTCTTTGACAAAGCAAGGACAAAAGGTATTATAGCATTTAATGTCAATATATTATTTAACATCACCTACTTATATAATAAATCGCTTGAAGAGACAATCCTAAGTTTTGTGAGGTGAACAATGAATCGTTTTGCATTTGAACTGTCAAGCTACACCATGAAAACCTTTTCCGGGTTTTCAAAGGCCGATATTAAGGTGTCGGGCCAAAAAAACATTCCAGACGGTTCCCTGATTTTTACCGCCAATCATTTTACCCGGATTGAAACCATATTTCTGCCTTACCACATCCACAATATCACCGGTAAGGAAGTCTGGTCACTTGCAGCGGCCCAGCTGTTTAACGTATCGATGCTGCAGGGGGCCTTAAAGAACCTGGGAGCCGTTTCCACGAAAGATCCCAACAGGGATGAGCTGATATTAAAAACGCTTTTGTCCGGAAATGTCGAATGGATCATTTTTCCAGAAGGCATGATGGTGAAAAACAAGAAGCTTGTCAAAAAGGACCAGTTTGCCCTAAGCGATGATCAAACTATTAAACGTCCCCATACCGGTGCGGCCATCACAGCGTTGCGGTGCGAGTTTTACAGAGAGCGTATCCGCAGGATGCAGCAGATCAATGAGCCTGAATTTGACAGGCTGGTGTAGCAATTTGAATTATCGGATGTTGATAAAGTGCTCAAGGGTGAAACATTTATTGTCCCTGTGAATATCACCTATTATCCGGCAAGCCCCCGGGAAAATATTTTAAGCAGGATTGCCAAAATCGTGATGAAAGAGCCGTCCAAACGAGTGTTGGATGAGTTGATGACAGAAGGCAGTATGCTGTTCCATGATGTTGAAATCAATATCCGGTTCGGCAGCCCCATAACGGTTAAAGAATATCTGAATGATGCCTATATTGAAAGCATGCTCACGGTGAAGCGTAAGATTCGTTTTGAAGAAGACCTTAGTACAAAACAGATATTTAAAGATTTTTCCAGCGATATCATGGACAAGTACATGTCTGCCGTTTATGACATGACCACCTTAAATTACGATCATGTAATGGCCTGTATTCTCAAACATTTTCCATACAGGGAAGCAGGTATTGATATATATGAATTCAAATGCAAGGTCTATTACGCCATTTCATGGCTGACAGCCAATAGAACCTGCTTTGTTTCCGATCACTTCAAGGATAATCAGATCCATCTGCTCACCGATGACAGGGAGCGCAGAATTGCCGATTTTTTAAAGATCGCCCAGGATACCGATGTAATTGAAATTAAGGATAACCGGATATTTAAAGATCAGACCCGGTTTGTCAGTAAAACTAATTTTCATACTATTCGTGTTGAAAATCCGATCCTTGTCATGGCCAACGAGGTGGAGCCTGTCTGCTCGGCAGAGGAAAGCATTAAGAAAATTGCTCAAAAACCTCAAAAAGACATCTATCGGCTGGTGAAAGTCAAGGTCAACGAAAAAATCGAAGTTGATTTTTCCACTGATTATAATGACCATTACATTGACGGGGAGACAAAGAAAAAAAGAGTGGGCAGACCGCTGTTTTTAAAACATGACAATGAGGTGGCCGGTATTCTGCTCATTCACGGCTATATGGCTGCCCCTAAAGAGATGGAGGCCTTTGCTCATTATCTGAACAAGCGCGGTTACGCAGTCTACGTCCCCCGGCTGAAAGGTCATGGCACCGCGCCTGAAGATCTTGCGAAAACCACCTACACCCAGTGGATAGAATCGGTAGAAGAGGCATTTGTGGTCCTGCGTCACTCATGCAAAAAAATTATTGTCGGTGGTTTTTCAACCGGCGCGGGTCTGGCGCTTGAGCTGTCAACACGGGTGGATGATGTCCAGGCTGTTTTTGCGGTGGCGCCCCCCATGCAACTTAAAGATCTTGGCTCATACTTCGTGCCGGCCATTGATACCTGGAATGCCATGATTAAACTCATCCACCTGGATGTCATTGCCAAGGAATTTGTGGAAAATAACCCTGAAAATCCGCAGATTAATTATATGAGAAATCCCATATCCGGT
>CAZLTD010000001.1:0-121916 GCA_964562385.1 uncultured Desulfobacula sp. | reverse complement strand
ATAAGCTTTTTATCGGGCATCTTCTAAGCTCCATATAAATGCGAGTTGTTAATGCGAGCAATTGCTCGTATTATTGTATGACAGGAAATTAACACGGTGTCAAAAATGAAATATGAGGGAAAAAGAGGATGTGTAAAGATTATATGAATTACCAGGGAACGGATTTCTGGAAAAACTACATGGTTCACTGGTTTGGAAAAGAGCTTATCAAAAAGTGGGAAACCCATGCACAATTGAGGCAAATTGATTCTGTGAACGGGAAAATCAACATCGAGGTGTATAAAAATCTTGATCCCTCAAAACCGACTATTGTTTTTTCACACGGTATTGCCGGTTATGCCCGTCTGCTGCTCCCTTTTGTTTTTGCCTTGTATGAAAAAGGCTATAACGTTATTGCTCCCGATCTCGAGGGGTTCGGATACAACCGGAGGAGAAAAGGGGATTTTACCTTTGATATCCATCTTGCAAACCTCAGGGAAACCGTTCTTTGGGCGAAAAAAACATTTAAGGGCAAAGTATTCTTGGGCGGCGCAAGCATGGGGGGACCTGTGGCCTATGCCACAGATGCCCGGTATGATTGCGCCGATGGTTTAATCTGCTGGTGCTTATGGGATTTTGCAGATCGCGAATTTATTAAAAACACAAGTACAACCAGGGGATTGACATTCTACCTGACGCCTCTGATGAAATTATTGTCAAAATTTTTTGGGACAGCAACATTTAAAACAACAAGGATCGTCTCCTATCGGGCGCTAACATCGGACCCCAATTTCAATGCCCTGATTTTAAAAGATCCCCAGTCAGGCAGCACAATCTCTGTGCGCGGCGCCATGAGCCTGATGCTTCAGGCCAAGCCAGATCTTCCGCACGAAAAATATGAGAAACCTGTTTTAATATGTCAACCTGAAAACGATGAGATGACCCCGGCCCGCTATACGAAAAAAGTTTATAATAAATTAAAATCGAAGAACAAAAAGTATATCAGTGTACAAAGAGCGCATTTCCCTACGGACAAAGAATCATTCATAAAATGGGGAAACGATGTGGATGAATTTATAAAAAATTTGAAATAAGGTTTCAAAATCTACGGTTCACCCGGCATTAAAAGCTTAGGTCGCGAGCGTTTGATGTCGGGTGCGTTGTATTTTTTTGGGCGCTGCTACTTTTCCAATCATTCGGGCAGTCTGAATACCCAATAAGCCATGGGCACAAGGACAAACTCTAATCCAATATACAGGATTAGAATCGGTTGAGGCCGACCATCTGCGAAATAGCTGATTAAATATAATCGTAAGAAGGGCCGGATTTCTGTATGCTTCATTAAAAGCTGAGTACAGCCAAAAGATACTGAGCGCAAGATACAGACACATAACAGCCCTTAAGATGTGAGCAATATTTTTATCCAGCATTTCAATACCGAGGAATTTTGAAGCAAACCAGTCCGGTGAAACACCATAGGCCAGCGCTATGGGTATAATGGCAAAGAACGCAAATATCAGAAAATTCTTTTTCATATTCTTCATTTCAAATTTTCTCCTGTTTTGTCTTATGACGCTGATCTCACTGGCCGGGTGGGGTGACCCCAAAACTGTTTGTAATGGTTAAATGTTACGCGCCTATCAAACGTTCCATAAAAGCCGCAGCACCCACCCGGTCCGCGTGAAGCGTGTTGTTAAACGTCCTCCTGATAATCCTTTGAAATACCGGCATATTCATCTGCTTTGAGAAGGTAAGAGGGATGCTCCAGTCCTGTCGGCTCGTAGAATTCATCGTGCGTATAGTTAAATCCCAGCTTAATGAGGAGGTTCCTCGAATTCAAATTTTTGGGATTGTGCCCGGCAAAGAGACCTGTAACTTTCAACGAAACAAATGCATAGTCCATAACCGCCCGTGCAGCCTCTGACGCATAGCCCTTTCGCCAGTGTTTGGATCGAATGTGAAAACCGATTTCCAATATGTTCCTGGAAGCATCATAGGGTCTCAGCCCGGCACATCCTATGTGCTCCCCGGATTCAAGTATGAAAATTGGCCAGTACTGAACCCCATGTTCGGATCGGGTGGCAATTTCTTGATCAAGCCTATATTTGACCTGCGCCCTTGAGAGAGCCCCCCGACCGTCGAAGAGTTTTGTAACTTTAAAATCGCCCCAGAGGCCGACTGCAAGGTCAAGATCATCCTTAGACCATGTACGGAAGCCAAGACGTTTAGATGTTAGAAAGTAATCTGAATTCAAAGACATTATTCCTCAAAAGCTCTTGGAGAAAGTAACAAGTAGTTGTGTGGTTCTGTATATCTCCCAAAATATTGTTATCCAGGATTTCCTAACTGGATAACACACGATATTGAATATTATCCAATCTTGATATCACTTGTTATCCGGAATAGTTGAATGCGATATCCCATTGAAAATGATACTTATCTTTCGTACATCATTAAGCGTAGCGATGCAATCGGTAAAACCCCTATCCTGAAAATCTCATGAGAATATTAATAATTACAATGGGGCATTTTGTTAGTATAGTGATCTATAACACCATTGTCGCTAATATCAACGTCACAAACAAAATGGCACTCTGCGGGCAAAACGATTTCACATCATCTGCTGTGTTTTAGCTATCAGCTATCAGGTGTCAGCTAATACCTGATACCTAACCGCTAATACCTAACAGCCAACAGCTAACACTGCCGCCCCGATCGCCCCGTTCTCCTGGGGCACATCAGAAATGATCAGATCCGCATTAAGATGCTTTTTCAAGGCTGCCACCATGCCCTTGTTCTTTGCCACCCCGCCGGTCATCATGATGGGGGCTTTGATTTTGATTTTCCGGGCCAGGATGGCCACCCGGGCGGCGGCGGAATCGTGAATCCCGGCGATGATGTCCTCTCTTTTCTGCTGCTGTGCAATCATGGAGATGACCTCGGATTCGGCAAAAACAGTACAGATGCTTGAGATCTTGGAAGGGGTTTTAGATTGCAACCCGACACCCCCCATCTCATCCAGCTCCACATCCAGGGCCCTTGCCATGACTTCGAGAAATCGTCCCGTGCCGGCGGCGCATTTGTCGTTCATGGCGAAATCAGCCACCTGGCCTGAGGTGTCTAAAAGGATGGCCTTGGAGTCCTGGCCGCCCACATCAATGATGCCCCGGATCTCCGGGTTTAAAAAATGGGCCCCGGTGCCGTGGCAGATAATCTCGGTGAGGCTTTTATCGGCAAAGCTGATGGAGGCGCGGCCATAACCTGTGGATACCAGGGCTTTTACCTCATCCCGGGTCTGGCCGGTTTTTTTAAGAAGGGCGTCATAGACCGTGTTCCCGGCTTTTAAATGGTCATACCCCGTGGGGATTGTGAGTGTGCCCAAAAGGGTGGGGCCGTTTGCCCCCTCTTTTTTGATCAGTGCGGCTTTGGCCGTGATGGAGCCGATGTCGATACCAGCGTAAAGCATGGGGTTATCCTTTCTGCTTGATGATTTCCATAAACGCGTCAATCCGTGTCTCCACCTGGGACTGGGGGAAGTTCCTGGGGTCGGTCATGTCGGCCTCGATCATGAGCACCGGGATGCCGGCCTTTTCCCTAACGATCTTCATGATGTCCATCTGGCCGAATGAATAGGGCTTGCATGACCGGTTGGAGTGCATGACAAAGCCGTCGGCATCATAGAATTTTATCATGTCAAGAACCTGGTCGGCCATCTGGTCCACCCCGATGTTCAGGTAGATCCGTGTATAGGCTTCGGCCATGGAGTCTAAAAAGTTGTTCTCGTCAATATATTTGATGGCACTGCACCAGGCAGAGGTGTAGGTGTCTGCCACAAGACATGCGTTGTGGCTGGAAAATTTGTTGGACAGCCATTTGAGCTGGTACCAGATTGGCAGGTTGTCCCATAAAAGGCGGTATTTCTCATCAGGCACCACCCCGATGTTGTTGTCAATCCTATCCTCCATCTCTTCTATGAGTTCCTGGTAGAAATCCACGGCCACCTGGGTGCCCCTCAGCGTCACGATCAGGGCCAGAAAGAAAAACGCATCAAAGGCGGACATGGGGGAGGGTCGGTTTGTGGTGGTGTTGAGCACTTTCTGCCACAGTTTCTGGCCTTCAAAGGCAAGTTTTCCCACCTGCGCCATCCGGTCGTGGTCCAGTTTTCTCTTTGTGACCTTCTCTAAAAACAGGATGTATTCATCCATCTGGGCCCGGACGTATTTGGCGATATCCGGGTTGTATTCGGTATGGCAGACCGGGGTGTCCAGTATAAAAAGGGGCACGTTGAAATAGCGTGCCTGGACCTCGTACCATTTTAAAACCGTGCCGCAGATATTGTTGCAGCAGATCAGCATGTCCGGCTCCGGCAGTCCCCCGATGGGGCCGCCCTTGACCGTGGCGCAGGCAATGTCGGCCCGGGCATAGGAGCACAGATCCGAGCTGTATCCCATGTCCTCGGATTTGGCGCACAGATCTTCCCCCATCTTGGCAGACCCGATCATGGCCCCGTGGTTCTCCGGGTAGACCGGGATGATGTCCATGGCCACCAGGGGCTCCACAGGTCCCCCGGAGGTGATCCAGGCCACAAGCTTGTTGTTCTGTTTTGCGCTCAGGGCATCAAGATAATAGGTGGTCATGATATCCCGCATCTTTTTGGCGGATTTTATTTTTCTTTTTTCTTTGTCTGAGTCCGGCATGGCAGCTCCTGTATAAAACGCTAATTTATAATTACTATAACCTTGATTGCACTCAACCCTGTCAGCCCGCGGCCAACCCTGTCAGCCCGCGGCTGTCATGTGGATAAAGGTTTCTATCCGTGTGGACAACTGGCCGAAACTGTCCTGCTGGTCATCCATTTCAATGAGAATGTTTTTGATACCTTCGCTGTCCAGGGCTTCTTTAATGTAAGGGTAGTCAAAGGCATGGGGATCGCAGAATTTCAACAGGGCAAAGATGACGCCGTGGGCGTTGTTTTTTTGTGCAAGCGACACCATCTGCTCCCCGCGCAGGGTGGTTGTAGCATGCTTGGCAGGGCAGGTGACGCGATCCATGTAGCGGTCGGCAATGGCCCCGATGGGACCTTTGGGGTGGACATCTTCCATGACAAGGCCCTCAAACCATCGCTGGCCCGTGCAAAGGTCATCCCCCACTACAATACCGCCGGCATCTTCAATGGCCTGGTACAGTCCCGGCGTATCGCAGATGGAGCCTGAGATAACCAGGCGGGCAAGGGTTTTGTCTTCAATAAAATCTTCAGCCTGATCCTCAAGCTGGGGAACAATTCTTGTTAGAAGATCTGCCGCCTTATCCCGGTCCATGATCATAGCCCCCTTGACCAGGGCATAGAGGTCTGAGCCCTTGATGATCCCGGGATATTTGGACTGCAGGGCATAGATGGCAGACAGGGCTTGCCGGATGGTGTTGATCACGGCAATGGATGTACTTAGATCATCATCTGTTATAGCTTTTCCACAGGCTTTTTCAAGCCCGGTTTTAAACCGGGTCAGGACATCGGTCATGTAAGTGCGGGCGCTTTTGGTGTTGAGTTTGGCAGGCATTACCACATCCCAGAAAAACTGGTATTTTTTGTCCAGCCGCCAGATGTCGGACAATCGCTGGATGGAGTCGCAGGTGTGGGGGAAAACCGTGCCTGACAGGTAATCAAGCCGCCCTGAAAGGCTGTCTTCCAGCACGCCTCTGACCAGGGAGCAGCAATAGGCCTGGAGATGCTCCTCGGCCAGGATGATATCGGATTTGGAGGAGAAAAGGCGCATGGGGTGAAAGCCTGCGGCATGGACCAGTTCTTCAGGGGCATAGGAGCACAAATGGCCGATGATTTTTTTGTCAATGGTGTGTGCCAGTGCTGCCGGGTCATTTACGGCATCATGAAAAATCTGTATCTCTTTTATCATTCCTGTCTCCTGTTTATTCACCAATATCGTTACCCAATGGGTCATCGGTTTGTATATCTGTCTGTTCCCCGGTATATTCACCCATGGCCCGTAGCCGCGCTACCTCTTCGTCCTGCAGGGTTTTAAAGGCCACCTTTCCCACCAGTGTTGTGGGAAGGTTATCCCGAAATTCAATGGTTCGGGGGCAGGACCATTTGATCAGGTCTTTTTTACAGTGTTCTATCAACTCTTTTTGTTTCTCATTGGATGGCGGGATCCCGGGACCCAATACCACAAAGGCCTTGACCCGTTCCACCTGTTCTTTGTCCGGCACGCCGATTACACAAGCATCAACCACATCCGGGTGTTTGTAAAGGATTTCTTCCACCTGGGCCGGGTAGACGTTCATGCCCGAGGACTTGATCATCCGTTTCTGGCGCAGCTTGAAATAGAAAAAGCCGTCTTTATCCCGGCTTGCGATGTCTCCTGTGTGAAGCCAGGTTTTGCCGTCGCCATGGATTTTTAATACTTTGAGGGTCTCTTCTTTTTGATTTAAATAGCCTTTCATGACAGCGGGCCCGGAAAGACAGATCTCCCCGTCCTCACCCATGGGGGCCTCTTCAATCGTGTTTTCAAGAACGATCTTGGCGTCCATATCCGGGAAGGGCACTCCCACGCTGCCCTCCCTGAAGTGGTCCAGGGGCGTGGCCATGATGGCGGTGACCGCTTCTGTGAGGCCGTAGCCTTCCAGAAGCTTGACATTGCCGCCCTGCTTTTTCACAAGCTCTCAAATTCTGTTTTAACGGTGGTGGGCAGGGTGTCAGCCCCGCAGAATGCAGCCTTTAAACATGACAGGTCCGCTTTTTGAAAATCCTTGTTCTTGTTCAGGGCGGCATACAGGGTGGGCACGCCGATTATAAAATTGGGCTTTTTTGTCTTGATCAGTTTTGCAACGGTTTCAGGGGTGAACTGCGGCACCAGGATCGATTTCCCCCCGCCCATGAAAGCGGCATTGATGCAGACTCCCAGACCAAATCCGTGGAAGATGGGCAGAATGGCCAGGATGGCATCGTTTTCGCTCAAATTTCCCCAGGATGCTACCATCATACCTTCTGATATGAAATTCATATTGGACAATTCAATCCCTTTGGGCGTGCCGGTGGTGCCTCCGGAATAGAGAATCACGGCTGTATCGTCCGGGGCCATATCCGATTTGGGCGCGGTCTGATAGTCCCCCTTCATCAGATCATTCCAGAAATGGACCCGGTCATCTTCCGGTACTTTGGGGATCTTGCGTCCCTTTGTCAGCCAGAAACCCAATTTTTTGATTGGAGACAGGTAGTCCCCGATTTTTGCCAGGATCAGTTTTTTACAAGGGGTTTTGGCCATCACGGTATTAAATTTGCCGTAAAAGGCATCAATGGTTAATGCCATGGTGGACCGGGACAGGTTTAAATAAAACTGTATCTCGGATTCGGTGGACAGAGGATGGATCATGCTGGCTTTTGCCCCGAGCTTGTTGGCCGCGTAAAAGCAGATAATGCCCTGGGGGGTGGTGGGCATGGATATCGTGATGGTGTCGCCTTTTTTCAACCCCAGGTGCGACAGCCCGTTGGCACATTGGCAGATCCGGTCGGCAAAGGATTTATAGGAGCACAGTGTCCCCATGAAATCCCAGGCAATTTTGCCGGGCACGCGGTGGACCGTCAGCATCAGTGACTCATACATGGTAACAGGAGGGTAATCAATGGACCGGGGAACACCGGAATAATACTTGAACCAGGGTTTGTCTGTATTCATTGGCAGTTTCTCCATCCCATAAGGTTGTCGCAAACATAAAACATTTTAGTGTCTGCTGGTTTCTATACCGAACGCCGGTCGGTGTGTCAACCGATACTTGATCGGTACGTTGTTTTATGTTATTCAGGGCAGGAATCGCATAAAGGAAGAGACGATGTCATGGCCAAAAAAAATACATTGATAAAACTGAAAGAAAAAGAGCGGCAGCTGCGGCAGAAGATTATTATAGAGGCGGCCCGGGAAGTGTTCGGCAAAAAAACCTATGACAAGGTGAGCATGGCAGAGATTGCCAGGGCTGCCGGTATTGCCAAGTCTTCCATTTACACCTATTTCAAAAGCCAGGAAGAGTTGTACGCCACGATCACCTGTCAGGATTCGACGCTGTTTATCAAAACATTGAAAAACATCATTGAGACAACGGATCAGGACCCGGTGCAGACTGCCATAGACTACTTTCTGGAGTATTACATCAAAAACAAATCCCAGTGGCGGATGATCACCCATTTTGCCCTGCACGGGAACAAAGACACCGGTGCCGTGGAACAGCTTAACACCGTTGGCCGCAAACTGATGGACCTGTTTGAGCTTGTCTTTGTCAAGGCCGGGTGCACCCAGGATACAAGGCTGATGTCCCACACGCTTTTTTCCTGCCTGTCCGGTGTGCTTATTGCCTTTCGAAATTATCCGGGCAGGTCCAAAGAAGATCGCATCGCCCACATGAAACGGATCGGGACCCGGATCTGCACCATGATCAATACATCGATCACGGTAGCGATGAATAGATCTTAAATTAACTAAAGTCCCGTATATGAGGCCCATGCATGATAAGATTGGCCACAATAGAGGAAGCTGCCGCCCTGACCCGGCTATCCATTGCGTCCAAGAGGCACTGGCGTTACCCGGAGCACTATTATGATATCTTTAAAAAAGAACTTGCCATCACCCCGGATTATATCGAAAAGAACACGGTGTTTGTGTTTGAACAAAAGAAAACCCTGATCGGTTTTTACAGTGTGGTAATTCTTGAACAGGATCTTGAAACCGCTTTAATCACAATTGAAAAAGGCAGTTGGCTGGATCATATGTTCATTGCTCCACAATTCATCGGCCGCGGGATCGGCAGACAATTGTTTGCCCATTTAAAATCCTGGTGCGGGTCTTCAGGTGTGAAAACGATACGGCTTCTGGCCGACCCCAATGCACAGGGATTCTATGAAAAAATGGGGTGCCGATATATAGAAGAATACCCGTCCACCATTGCTAAAAGAACCACACCGCTTCTTGAGTTAACGATTCCAGAGCAAGACTGAAAACCATCCTTGCAATCGCATGAAATATCGGTTGAATTGAGTATATCCCCATGGATAATAAAGGGTTGATATGCTCCGCCCTTGACACTTTGGGTGTGAGTCGATATGCGGACAATTAGGACAGGGGTATAAAAAATGGGGAAAGGGTATGTTGGAATTTTATTCAGGCAGCACCAATGTCGTCAATTCTAAAAGAGCCATGGCAGAATGTCTTGAAATCGCTTTGGGGGACAAGAATACTGACTGCGATCTCATTGTTCTCTATTCGGCCATTGGTCACGATTTCAAAGATCTTTTAAGTGAAGCAAAAAAACGGGCGCCCAGTGCCCGGATTATCGGGTGTTCCTGTGCCGGGGTGATCGGGATTGAAGGGGCCAGTGAGTCCATGAAGACCCTGGGAATCATGGCGGTGAGGGGGCCGAAAGAACAATTTGCCCTGGCCTGGGTTGATGATATCAAAGGCGCCAATTCCTTTGATGCCGCGGCTGTACTGGCTGGAGATCTTCAACGCCAAAACAGCCGGATTTCCATGATCCATCTTCTGGCACCCGGTATTGATATCTCGGCAGACAGGGTCATCAGCGGTATAGAATCGATCTTTGGTGAGGACATACCGATTTTCGGGGCGGCCTCCTCTGATAACATGAAGGCTGTCAGCAGTTTTCAGTTTGCAGATGACCGGGTTTTCGAACGGGGTGCGGTGGCCGTTGGATTTTCAGATCCCACACTTGACGTCATTACCGGTGCCACCCACGGCTTTGAGGTGATCGGGCTGCCCTTTACCGTGACAAAGGTTGACGCCAACCGGGTCTATGAACTGGATGGAAAACCTGCGTGGGACTGTTTTACGCAAAGTCTTGGACTTTTGTCGCAGGCGTCGCTTAAAGAGACGATTCCCGTGGGCGCCCTGGCCGGCAGGTCGTGGCGGTGTTCCATGCGGACTGCGGCGCCAGAGGACGCAGCCTGTTTAACAGCATACTTAAAGAGGAGATCGTGTCCCGGATGCAGTTCCCCTTATGCAAACAGGAGTCTGTGCCGTGGCTGGGCATGTATGGTTTTGGTGAGATTGCCAAAATCAGGGGTGAAAATTTTTTCCACAATTATACAACTGCACTTTATGCCTGTGATCGTCAGAGGCATCTTATCAAACCCTTGAGTACCCAGGAACTTTCATCCGTAAAAGATGAATATCCGGTGGACCCGGGGTACATGGAAGAATTTGAAGAGAACGGGTGGCACGGGGCTGCCATTGGAAACCCACCGTTTGCAACCCAGTTCTGGGAGGCGCCGCAGCTGTGCCAGATCATCTATTGCCCCTTTTATGATGTGAATAAACAGTTTAGCGGCATTCTTTTGGGCGGCCGGTCAGATGCCAATAAGGCATATTACGATGAAATAAGCACCGAAATGATACCGTCATTTGTTGTTTTTGCCAACCAGATGACAGCATTGTATCACAATATCGACTCCCAGCAGACCGATGCCCGCCGGGCCCGGCAGCTGGAAAAATTAAACTGGGAGTTGTTCCAGGAGAACATGGAACGCCTTCAGGCGGAAAAGGCATTGCGGGAAAGTGAAAACAGATATCGCCGTATTTTTGATTCATCCACAGTCTCCATGTGGGAGGAAGATGCCAACCGTCTGATCAGGGCTATTGACGCATTAAAAAACAGCGGTATATCGGATTTTAAGCAGTATTTGAAAGATAATCCCGGCTTTGTTGATGAAGCCGCAAAAATGGTTACAACCCGGAATGTCAATGCCGCCACATTGGGCCTGTGGGAGATTAAGCATAAATCTGATATGCTGGGGTCGCTGGAGAATTTTATCACTGACAACTCCCGGCCCGGTTTTGAAAAAGTGCTGATCGCCATTGCTGACGGGGAACTTCGGTTTGAAAGCCGTCAACGCTAACCCCACACAGATTTATCAGCTCGTCATGAACCTTTGCACCAACAGTGCCCATGTCATGGAAAAACAAAAGGGTGTTATCCGGGTGAATCTGGAAAATGTAGCATCAGGCGCCGTGGAAACCACCGCCATGGGACTTGGCCAAGGCGCCCATGTCAGGTTGTCAATCACGGACAACGGCTGCGGGATCGATGCGGCAATTATTGATAAGATTTTTGATCCCTATTTTACCACAAAAACGCAGGGCAAAGGCACAGGGATCGGCCTTGCCCAGGCCCACAGTATTGTTAAAAGCCACCATGGCGAAATTACCGTTAAAAGTGCGCCCGGGGCCGGAACGCGCGTTGATATCTTTTTTCCGGCAATGAAATCTGTGACAATTAAAAAAATGACCCGGGCCATCAGGACTGTTTTTAAGGATTAATGGCATGCTTAAGCATCAGTTTCGTTTTTTTATAAGCAGACTTTTTCTGGTTTTTACGACAATGCCCTCACCACAGATTGAAAGATACGACAGCCCCGGATGGGAAAGGATAGGTGTCGGTGTCTATCTTTTGTCCAGCGGCAGCTCAATGGTAAAAGTTGTCCTTTTTCCGGGGTCACTGGCAGCGCGGATCAGGCCGCTGTGGTCCCGGATGGCCCGCTGGGCAATAAAGAGTCCAAGTCCGGTGCCTTTGTCACCTTTATCGGAATAAAAAGGATCAAAAATTTTTTCCAGATCCCCGCAAGGGATACCAGGGCCGGTGTCTGTAATGGTGAAGACAATGCTGTTGCCTCTTTTTTTGGCTGTAAAATCAATCCTCTTTTTTTTAATCGTGTCATCGGTACAGGCATCCACGGCATTTTCAAGGATGCTCATAAAAGCCGCTGTGATAGACGGTTTTTCAATCGTCAGGTGAAGCGCTTCCTCAGGTTGTGTTACATGAAATCGGATCCCTTTTTTACGGGCTGCGGGTTCAATGGTCTGCCTAAGTTCATTAACCAGATCAAAAAGGGGTATTTGCGTTTTATCAGGGGTTCGTTTTTTAGAATGAAACAGGATGTCCAGGACCATCTGCCGGATACCGGATATCTTGTCCTTGACGATGTTCCATCCTTCATGGATCAGTTGCGGATCCTTTTTTTTGAGCCCGGATTCCAGAAGGTAGGAGCCCCCGTCCACACCGGTAAGGACCTGTTTGATGCCGTGTGAAATGGAACCGATGTGAAGTCCCAGTGTTGCCAGGTGGTCCTGCAGATCATGAATCATCGTCACATCCGTGGCCATTTCCATCACGTGGGTGAGCCTGCCTGATGTATCGGTGATGCCTGATGTCTGGATCAGGATATGGCATCGTTTGCCGTCTTTTCTGGTAATCTCCATGTCAGCGTGATGGGATTGTCCGTCTTTAAAGGTTTTTTTCACCGGGCAGTTGCGGCAGGGAAGGTCGCGCTTTTTATAAGCCTGGTAACAGGCCATGCCAGGTTCAAATCCGACAAGCTGGGTGAAAACCTTGTTGGTTTCAATAATTTTCAGATCCCGGTCCTGGATGGTGATAAAACTTGGGGATTCATTGAACAACTGGGCATATCGTTTTTGGGAGGCATCAAGCTGTGCGGTTTTCTGTTGCACCCGCTGTTCAAGATCCGATGTGTATGCCGACAGTTTTTTTTTGGTTTCTATCCGGTCAACCGCTCTTTTCAGGGCAATATCAAGGACGTCATTGTCAATGGGTTTGGAAATAAAATCAACCGCATCCAGTTTCAGGCTTTCGATGGCCAGCTTGAAATCGCCATGCCCTGTAATCATGATAACTTCTGTGTCCGGAGATTTGATTTTAATATGTTTTAAAAGGGAAATGCCGTCCATCCCGGGCATACGAATGTCTGTCAATACAATATCAAATGGTGTTGCCTCAATACGGCGGGCAGCCTGTTTCCCTGTGTCAACGGTCTCAACAATGAATCCGGCATCCTGAAGATAGATGCCAAGTACATTCAGGATTCCCGCCTCATCGTCAGCCAGCAATAGTGTGTATGCCATGGTGGTTTCCCCTGTCCGATGGTGGAAGCATTTATATCGTCTTCGGCACCATGCATTTTAAAAGGATAGATTTAAGATATTGGGGATCAGCAGTTTTTGCAACATAATATTCCGGGTCCGGAACCTGCCGGTTCTCACTGGCGTTCAGCATCCGGATATAATGGATGAATGCCCCTTTATCTACACCGGAAAAGAATACAATAGGCATCTGCCGCAGACAACGGTCTTTCATTATTGCGGTATAGACGGCAGCACCGCCTTTGTTGGGCATCATGATGTCCAGGATCACAGCGTCCGGCCGAAGGGTCTTAAGTTGTTTTAACCCTTCATTGCCGTCGGCCGCCATCACAGGGGTCATGCCCAGCGATTTCACCAGGGTCATCAGGTAAAACCGCATCTGCATCTCATCTTCGATGATCAGGATCTGCCGTTTCTTATTCATTTGTATTTAAAGGTGTCAGTGTATAATTTTCAGTAACCAGCACCTCCCAATAACTGACGACTGATAGCTGACAACTTGCCTTACAATTTATCCGGCCGATTCACACTGGCCACAGGGCAGGCCGACCGTAAAACCACCTGTTCCACCGTTGTTCCCAAAAGGGCCTCATCCGGGCTGATATTAATGGTATGATGGGCCATGACAACAAGGTCCGCGCTTTTTTCCCGGGCGAACTTAAGCAGTTCCACATAAGGCGTACCTTCCCAGATGGCTATTTCGTAATTGTCGAAATCATTCATCAGCGAGACATACTCGGTTTCCATTTTTTCCTGGGCCGCTTTGATATTTTCTTCAATGATCCTCTGGTCCTGGGCAACACCGGCCTGGGATTTATCAAGGTTGAGCGCATGAAAAAGATAGAGTTTGCACCCGATATGCTCGGCCATTTTATAGGCAAATTTGAAAGCGGACAAAGACGCCTTGGAAAAATCGGTCCCGAGAATGATTTTATTGAAGTACCAGAAACAGGTTTCGCAGGGGCGGCTGATGATCAGAACCGGGCATCGGGCTCTCTGGGCTACGGTCTGCATGGTGGTACCGACAATGCCGCGAAACCTTTTTGCCCCGGATTCATCAGCACGGGTGTGGGCGCCCATAATGATGCAGTCCACATCGTTTTTGCGGGCAAATCTCAGGATCTCTGTGGACGGAATTCCGGCCAGCACCTCTATTTTTGGTTCTCCATGCTTTTTAATCAGTTTTTCATAGGTGATTTTCATCTCGTCCTTGACCCAGTCGACATAGTCCGGGCCGGCATCTTCCTTTTCACCGGTGATATAATCGGTAACCAAAAAACTGTTGCCGTGTGACGGTTCCCCGAACACATGGAACAGGTATAGCGTTGAGTCATATTTCTCCGATAGTTCGAATGCTATCTTTGCTGCCGCATGACACGCCGGAGACGCCGTGGTCGCAAATATTATTTTTTTAAACATAACTACCTCCTTATTGAACATTCTAACGGATTAAAATTAAAGGACAGTTCCCATGCAATACCTTCTAACAGCTCAAAAAGCGTGTAGAAGGTGTCAAACATGAAAACATCCTGTTTGTCGCCAAAAATGATATGCCGCAGCTGACCCAATTGAAGCTGATGGTCCAGAAGGGATTCCAAGTGAAAGAATTTCAAATCTTTCATGCCCTTTTTTGTTCTGCCTTTAAGTGAGTTGAAAATTTGAATCGCCGGATCCCCTGGGAACCCAACTATTTCAATAGTTTTAAAAAAAACAAGACCGTCTATCTCATTTGAACGGATGGATGTGGGATCGGTGTCAGGAATCATATCAAGATAGGTGTTCAAAAGCGGGCTGATCTCCTTTAAGCAGGGGTGAAAACGAAGCATATGAAAAACGGATGCCAGTGTTACATCGTCATCAAAGGTAATGCTGTGTCCAAGAAAGAATAAAGGCTTTTGGTTAACCGGATTGCCTTTTTGCCTGAGGGTGCCGTTCCTGTGAAGGTTAATTTTTTCCATCATCCCCCCCCCTGTTATCACCTCTTTTTCTTATGGGCAGTTCAATGAGAAATTGGGTGCCGTTGCCATTTGCGTTGGCAAACCGTATGGTGCCGTTGTGGCCCGACACGATTTTTTTGGTGATCATCAGGCCGAAGCCGGTTCCGCCGCTGCCTTTAGTGGTAATAAAGTCATTGAAAATTTTATCCTGCACCGAAGGATGGATACCCGCACCGTTGTCGGTGACAATATAGCGAACGGTCTGGGTATCCGGCCCGCTGACTGACAATGTTACCTGCCCATCGTTTCGATCCGTCTGGTCTGCAACGGCTTCAATGGCGTTGGTGATAAGATTGAGAAGACACTCATGGATGGCATCCGGGTCCATATCTGTCATGGAAATACCGGGACAGGGGATAAGGGTCAGGGTGATTTTTTTCTTTTGAGCCGACAGTTTCATTAAATTTGCAACATCCTGTGCCGGCAAGTTGGGATCGGTGGGTACAAATTGCAGCCGGGACGTTTTGGCATAGTTCAGCAGATCTAAAGAGAGTTTGGTGATTTTATCAATATTGCCTTTGACCATCTCCCATCCGTATGTCAGGTACTGCTGGTTGCCAAGTTCAATGCCCTGTTCAAGAATAAACGAGCTGCCTTTAAGACCGCCCGCAATGTTTTTTATAGCATGGGACATCCCGGCGATGGTCCGGCCGATGGATATTAGATGTTTGGATTCGTTTATTTTGCGGTCCTTTTCTTTGATAAGGCCTTCTAAGTCCTCTTTATAATCTTTTACGCTGTTGCTGATGGCGATCCGTTCGTCTGCTTTTTTAAGTGCTGCTTCAAGAACATTGATATCAATGGGTTTAGTTATGAAATCCGATGCCTCATGTTTGAGACTTTTAACCGCCAGGTCAAGATCCCCATGTCCTGTGATCATGACCACCTCGGTTTCAGGTCTGGCCTGCTTGATTTTTTTTAAAACCTCGATGCCGTCGATTCCTGGCATTTTAATATCTGTGACCACAATCTGGGGGTGATGTTCATGGAATAAACTAAGTCCGCTTTCACCGTCCGAAGCCAGGATTACGCCAAACCCGGCAGCCTCCATGGTAATCCTCAAGACGTTGCGGATGCCCTGCTCATCATCGATCAGAAGGATCTGTTTTTGGGTGCTCTTTTGTTCAGCCATATTACACCCCTTCTTCAATAGTAAAAATCAGGGTGAAGACAGCACCGCCTCCGGGATTTTTCTCAACACGGATCTCACCGCCGGACTCTTTTACAATGCCATAAGAAATGGACAATCCTAACCCTGTTCCCTCCCCGACTTTTTTAGTGGTGAAAAAAGGTTCGAAAATTTTTTGGGCAATGGCGTCCGGAATACCGGTTCCGGTATCGCCAATTTTAACAATGATATTTTGATTCTCTATCGCGGTGCTGATTGTGATTTTTTTGTCGCCGGTACCGGACGACTCATTGTCAGATCTGGTAACAATGGCGTCCCTGGCGTTGATCAAAAGGTTGATAAATACCTGTTCCAGACGTACCGGATCAAGGATAACATCGGGCAGCTTTTGTTCAAGTTGCCAAATTACTTCAATTTCCCGCAGCTTAAGCTGCTGGCTGAAGATATCGAACGCCCGGTGCAGGATATCATTGATATTGGTTTTTTCTTTTGTAAATGTGGTTTTCCGGCCGAACAGGCGCATATGGTTGGTGATTTTGGCGGCCCGGTCCACATGGTCCTCAATTTCGCGGGACAGTGTTTCCAGAATATCTTTGTCAATATCTTCGGCATGCTTCAGCTTTTTAATGATAAAACCGGATGCAGTTTTGATCACCGACAGCGGCTGGTTCAGTTCATGGGCTACACCGGTGGCCATTTCTCCCAAGGTGGCCATTTTCCCTGCCTGGATCAGCTGGGCCTCTGTTTCCACAGACAGGGTGATATCCACAATGGTCACCAGCAAAATTTTCTGGGTGGAGAATACAGCCGGCCGTACCCATATATTGACGTACCGCTTTTCTTTGTTCTTCGTTAGATGGACCACCCGCTCATGAAAATTGGAATCGATGCGCTCTGTGAACGCCTTAAATCCTTCAAGGTCCTGGAACAGAAGATCAAACGGCCGGTGCAGTAATTGCGCTTTGCTGTACTCGTACAGGGAAAACGCGCTGGTGTTGCAGTTTAAGATTTTATAGTCATCCGAATCCAGTATGAATACCGGGTTGGGTATGCTTTTAAAAATCGCCTGATATTTTTTTTCAGAATCCTTTACGATCTCTTCCAGCTTTTTCCGGTGGGAGATATCGATGCTCATCTCCATGGCGGCAACGATATTTCCTTCTTCATCCCTTAAAGGAGCGGTTTTCACAAACCAGTGAGTGGCTGTCCCATCCTTGTTAATACCCGATTCTTCGCTGAAATGGGATTGCCCGTCTTCAAAGGTTCTTTCCACCGGGCAGTTGTCGCATTTTTTATTAAGGTTCTTATAGGCAGAGTAACAAAAGTTGCCGTACTCGGGTTTAAACCGTTTTGAAAATTCGGAGTTGAACTCGATCAGCCGGAAATCTTTGTCCTGGACCGTAATGGTGCAGGGGACATTGTTAAAAAGGTTCTGGTACATCAGTTTCTGGCGGTTAAGTTCCTCCTGCTTCGACTGGATTTTTTTACCCATGGAAAAAATAGCCCCTGACAGCTTGCCGATTTCATCCCGCTGAGTTGTGATGCTGTTTTTGTCCGTGTATTCGCCCTGCGCGATCCTGTCGGTTTCCTTTATCAGTTTTCCGATGGGTGCGGTGACAAACCGGGAAATGATCAGGGAAATGATAAAACTTAAAATAACAAACAGGTATACTGCGGTCCATGCCGACATTCTTTTGTTAAAAGCGATTTCTTGCTTGATGCTTTTCAAGGAAACCACGACGTCAAGGGTCCCCAGTTTAACCAGATCTTTCGGGTGATAGTGGCACTGGGCAGTGGAACAGGACGGATTGTTCAGGATGGGATTGATAAGACCTAAAAGCAGATCCCCTTCTTTGGATTCAAAGACACGGGTCCGGTCGGTCAGATCCTCTTTCATCACTGGAGTCCGGGTTTGATGACAGGTGGCGCAGGCGGCGTCGGTTTTAGGGACCTTTTTGTGCAGGTTGTCCGGGTTGTTGGAAAATTGAATCTGTCCTTTTGAATCAAATATCCTTAAGTGCTCGATCTCATTATAACAGGACATACTTTCCAGCACCTCAAGCATGTCTTCATTGGGGTTGTGAAGCATGGCAAAACAGGTGAAATTTAAAACGGTGTTGCAAAATTTATCCACCTGGCCGACTTTCTGCTCCAGCAGAGCCTTTTCCTGATAGCTGGTGGAGAAATATGACCAGATGAAAATGCTGGCAAAAAGCGCAATGCCGACAGATGCCATCAGTTTGAGCGATAAATTCTGGTTTGGGAATAATCGCTGCATATTTTCTCCTCTGTTATTGATATTCACCTGTTAGCCGATCAGTTCTTTTATTTTGGTTACCAGTTTGTTCTCATCAAAGGGTTTTGAGAAGCTGGCTGCCGCCCTGGGCAGAGAATACTGCTGTCCGGGCAGGCCGCTGATCACCACCACCGGTATGTTAAATCCTTTTGTTTTGCTGATTTTGCGGAAAAAACGCGGCCCCCATTCTTCAGGCATTTCAAGGTCCAGAGTGATCAGGTCCGGTTTTTCCAGGTTAAAGACCTCAAAGGCATGTTTGCCGTCTTTAGCAACACAGGTGTTGTATCCGTTATCCGTGAACAGGGCGTTAAGATATTTCGTGATGACCGGGTCGTCATCCACAATTAAAATGGTTTTTTTCATTGCAACCTTCCTTTGTTGATATGGCATTCACCGCAGAGCACCGGTCCTTTTCTTTTGCTAAAATGGCAGCTTTTACACCGTTTGTGGTATGCCGCTCTTAACGGGACCGTGTTGTCAGGGGCCTTTTTTAAACCGTGGCAGTCCGAGCACAGGCTGTCTTCACTGGATTCATCTTCTATCAATTGTCCGTTCTCATACAGATGATGACAGACGGCGCAGTCATCCTCCAGGGCCGCCTGCTCATTGTGCAGATCGTGGTCAAACAGCGCTGCAGGGCGTTGTGCATCGGCAAAGTAATAGTTATCCATGGTGCCCCAGGAGGCTGCGTCACCATCGGCCAAAAGCAGTCCCGGTGCTATGATAAAAAAGCTGACCATCGATGATAAGATCAAAAGAATGTGTTGTTTCATGAGAACCTCTTTTTTTCCATGGTTTCGAAAATAATATCGCCGAAGAATTTAACCTCCAGCCCCAGGTCATAGTGATGAACAATATCTTCAAGACCGCTGTGGCAGTTATGGCAGGGGGCGATCAGCACGTCTGCTTTTGTTCTTTCCAGCTGTTCCTTTTTCTGCCGGTTGTTTGCCATGCGTTTGTTTTTATAGGGGGGACCGCAGTTGATGACCCCGCCGCCGGCACCACAACAGAAATTGTGTTCCCGGTTGGGGGTCATTTCGATGAAATTTTCGCAGGTCATCTTGACAATTTCCCGGGCCTTCTCATGAAGCCCCCTGCCCCGTGACACATTACAGGGATCGTGAAGGGTGACCAGCGGTTTATATTTTTCTTTGATTTTGATGCGTCCCCGGGTTAGCAGTTCATGATAAAAATCAATGGCATGAACCAGATCCACCGGCGGCATGGCCCACCCGGCCCAGCGGTTGCCCACATCATAAACAGACCTGAACGCATGGCCGCATTCACCCATCACGATTCTTTGGACATGGAGATCGGCAGCAGCCTCGTAATGGGCCTTGGCAATTCGGCCGGAAATTTCAAAATCACCGGTAAACATGGCCATGTTGCTGTTGTCCCATCCCGGTCCCGACGGCATAGTCCAGTCGATGCCTGCCGCATGCATGATCACGGCGGTCTGGTAAATCAGTCCGGCCTGGAATTTGGGCTCCGGTGCAATAACCGAGTACATGATGTCTGCGCCGTCTTTGTCCAGCGGGATCCTCAAGTTTTCAAACTCTTCACGGGCATCTTCCTCCTGCCACTGCAGGGTGTCGATCCACTCGTCCTCCTTGACCCACATCTGGTTCATTAACGCGGCATGGCTGTTCACCGTATCCTGAATATACAGAGGCGTAATTTCCAGTTTGTGGCAGATTCTACGTACCAGCAGGATCATATAGGCGATATCGATCCCGAACGGACAATACATGGAACAGCGCTTGCAGACATTGCATTCGGTGTAGGCGATGCGGACCATATTTTTTAAAAATTTATGGGAGACCTCCCCTTTTTTGTCAATCATGGCAAGAAGGGTCAGTTTTACTTTGCCGGCAGGTGAAAATTTCGGGTCCCGGTCATTGGACAGAAAGAAACTGCAGGCGTCGGCGCACAGACCGCATCGCATGCAGGTGTTGATGTAAGCCTTAAACCGGGCCCCGGTTTCATTGGCCAGCACCTGGTTGATGGTGGCTCTTATTTTATCAGGAGTCAGTCTTTTAAGACCTTCTTCGATCCCCTGGTCTTCGACCTCCCCGCTGTTTTCTGATGCTTGTGTTGTCTTGGTTTCCAGCATGATAGTCTGTCTCCTTGTAAATCTTTGGATATCTATTTAATATCCCTTACATTCCCGCCCAAAGTGTGCTTACCAGTCTTTGGCATGTCTGACATAGCCGAATTCGGATCCGGTATACCCCCGGGTAAACGGGGCCAGAACCATGTGAAAAAACCGGGTAAAGGGGATGAGTATGAGTATCAGCTCTCCGGTCAATATATGGGCGATCACCATGAACCGGTAAGCGAACCACTGATGGTACGCGATGAATCCGGTTACAAAGGGAAGCGCCACCAGCAGCAGGAAAATGAAGTCGGAAAATTTTGTTAAAAATTTTACTTCCGGAACCATCAGCCGCCGGACAGCAAAAAAGATAAGGGCGGCGATGACCAGAATAGTCAGGATATCGGCAATCGGATCCTTCAAAGTTATCCATGAAACAGGGAAGGATTCTTCAATGAGCACAATATGGGAAAGCAAAAGAAGCGGTACCAGAAAAATCATCAAATGAAACAGATATGAGATACCATAAAAGACAGGATGTATCCGGGTACTTTTGGGATAATAGGGAATCAACCAGGCCCCAATGGACCGCAAAAAATGCGGCAAAGAGATATAGGTGTAGATAAACCGTTCTTTTTCATTCAGCAACTTTGCATAAGATGCCAGCCGGATCAGCGTTCCGAGAATGAACACCGCAAACGATATCCAGACCAGGGGCCCTGTAATGAAATCGTAAAACACGTGCATGGTTTTCTCCTTTACACGAGATCATCCCTGTTCAGGACGGTCCGTGAATATGTATTGTTTTTAATGGTCCTAAACAGGATTTTTTCACCGTCCGGATGAATGATCGGATCAAATGCCAAATCATAGGATTGGGGAAGAACTTTAGCGTTCACCGCCAGACGGTATTTTCCGTTTTGGACCATCCGGGCGGCGATGGTCGACCCGTTACCGTTTACAGCAGGTTGCCACAACCTGTTGCATGACAGTCCCCACGGGCGACCGTCCACTGCCACATCCCAGAAATGGTTGTGCTTGACTGTTGCCAGCAGTTTCTGGCCGTCATCGCTGTAAAAAAGGTCATGGATCATCCCGTTGGCCCGTAAATCCCAGCATTTTTCCTGTTCGCAAACGGTCCATTTGCCGAAGGTGGGTGCTGCAACCGCTGCGACCCGCAGGGTTTGAGGGGCAACCACCTGTTTCCACAATTGTTCAAATCCGTTTTCCCAGAAGGGTTCCCCGTCTTTGTACAAGTACCATTTTCCTTTGTGCCGGACCGGTGCGATCACCGAATTGTCCCGGTCCGAGAACAGAGGTTTCCAGGCCGCCTGAAAAGATTCGGACCAGGCAACGGTGTCTTTGACCACTGTATAGTCGGATCGGTTCTCCCTGACAGCATAAGCGATTTTCCGGCCCCGGGAATCGAAGCTTAAATCCCATATATTGACAAACTGCGGGTCCTGCGGGGTGCCGTTGACAGCAGCGCAAAAAATACCCTGGCGGAAGTTTTCGATATCTCCCTGTGCCAGCGACTCTTTCTGGACCACGGCAGCAGTTGCCCCACTGTTGTCCAGCAGCGGACAGGTCAGGTTTTCATAAAGATTTTCCCACACTGTGTCATCAACAATCATGCCGTAAGTCATATCTTTTTGAACGGCAGCTGCCACATGGCTGCCGTCATCCGACCATTGAAGGCCCCAGATATAGTCGATCCGGCTCTCCCAGGCCTTATCGTCGATATAGACCGTCCATTCTTCATCATTGGCCGCCAGAACCGCAAGCCGCCTGTCCGGCAGAAAGGTTAATGACCAGGCTTTCTCAAAGGTATTCTCCCAGAGCTGCCCGTTGACGCAGACGCTAAATTCCATTTCATCGGTATTAACAATGGCGGCGATGGTCTTTCCGTCCGGGCTTGCTTTGAACTCTTCAATCCAATGGGTCTGTTTTTTCCAGGAGTTCAAGTCGATGGACGTTGATGTCGTGTCCCAGTTCCATGTTTTTTTGTCATTCATTGTTCGCCCCTGCTGTTTGATTGATGATCCCGCTGTTTGACGGGTGACCCCGCTGTTTTATTGGAGATCCGGGATTGACGTTTCCGGCTCAGCTTAAGGAGAACCGAATCCAGCGTGGCAATAGTGATCGGCTTTTCGATAAAATGGTCGATATCCGCCTGTTGGATTTCAGTTTCAAGGTCTTCGCTCACAATGGTTGCCATTAGCACCCTGAGCGTGTCCGGATAGTTTTTCCGGATCTGTTTGAGCAGAGCCAGACCGTTCATGTCCGGCAGAAAATAGTCGACGATCACAATGTCGATCTTCTGGTATTTCAAGGCATTCAGACCTTCTATAGCGGATTTGAAAATTAAAAAGTGCTGCAGTTCTCCTTTAAAGAAGAGTCTGAGGGAGTCGCGGACATGGTTGTCCTGATCTATCAGCATAATCTGCATATTATGGTCTGCGTGTCTGTTCATCTGTCGGATCATCCCCGATTTGTTTTTGTGTTTTACAAAACTGAGTAGAGCATGAAACGTGCCTGGGTGTAATTTTGTTCGTTTTATTAATAATTTTAAATAGTTGTAATAATTGGCCTTGTTCGAATTGGCAATTTTTCAACCAATGGATTCGCAAAATTTCGAAATGTTCGTAAACCATCGAATCCCATTTTAATTCAGCCTGTCTTACCGGAGGGTGAGTTGTGCGACTATCCGGTTGCAAACATGCGATCATTCCAAGGCACTTCTTTTATGGGAGGTGACAACACTTTTCTTTAACTATCTGAAATTAAAATATTTTTTAAATAGGGTCGAAGAAAAATCAGTTTTGGCATATGGCTTGCAAATTAAGGAGTCGACAGGATCAACTGCCTGGCGGCCAAAGGGAAGTGTAAAGCGCTTTACTGCCGTGCAGGACGTAACAACAAATCGGAGGTGACGACGATGCCTGGTAATAACAAGTTCAGACACAAAAGAGAGAGTGGCGTAAACCGGGGAAACAACCCAAAATCCGGTTCCGGCGGCAGATGCCGCCGGGAAGGTGGTTGTCGGAAAACAAATATAGGAACGTTTGGAAACGGTTTTCAAATACGGAAGCGATCCCGTGGTTTTGACATGACCAGAATGGATCGTGAAAAAGGACAGGTGTAAATGCAGGAAATATCCGATACGCACTATTTATCTGCTCTTCTGGCAAGCCGTGAAGAAAAAACGTTTGCTGCGGTTCAGCAGGTATTGGCCCGAAACAGGATTAAATCCGACTGGGCCGGTACCGGCGCAAGGGTTCTGGATGTGATCCGGGAAAACCCGGCAGATCTATTAATAATGGAAGAACTTTTGCCGGATATGACTGCAAGACAATTGACCGAACAGGTCGTGACGGCGAATCCGTTTGTCTATTGTGTGGTGGCAGGTTCCCTGGATGAAAAAGCATTTCACCAGTTGTATGAAGGGTATGGTGTGCTGATGCAGTTGCCGAGTGTGCCAAAATCCCCGGATATTGAAGCAATGCTGGAGAAAATAAGGGCAATCGTTAAAATAGGAGAAATAACAAAATGATCATCAGCGTGGCCAGCGGTAAGGGCGGCACAGGAAAAACTACGGTTGCCGTGAATTTGGCCGCAAGCCTTGACCAACAGGTGCAAGTTCTGGATTGTGATGTGGAAGCGCCCAATGCCCATCTGTTTTTAAATCCCTCAATAAGTGAAAAACAGACTGTAAACACCCCCATACCGGTGATCGACAAAGACAGATGCAGTTTTTGTAAAAAATGCATGGAAATCTGCCGGTTCAATGCCATTGCTGTCTTAAAAAAGGAAGTTCTCGTATTTGACAACCTGTGCCATTCCTGCGGGGGATGTGTTGAAATATGTCCCGAAGGTGCGGTGGTTGAAAAGAACAAGGTCCTGGGTGAGATTTGGCATGGCCGGGCCGGCAGCGTCCAGGTTTCCCAGGGGCGTCTTAAAATCGGGGAGGTCATGGTACCGCCGGTGATCAAACAGATAAGGGCCAAAGAAAATTTAGAAAAGATCACCATCATAGATGCACCGCCCGGTACCTCTTGTCCGGTGATTGCAGCGGTAAACAAAACCGATTTTGCACTGCTGGTCACCGAACCCACCCCGTTTGGTCTTCATGATCTGAAACTGGCGGTTCAGACCGTTAAATTGCTTGCCGTTCCCTGCGGTATCGTCATCAACCGGGCAGGGCTGGGGAACGGTGCGGTTCATGAATATGCCCAAAAAGAAGGAATCCCGGTATTGATGGAAATCCCTTTTGATAAGCAGATTGCCCAACATTATTCCAACGGGGCAGTCATCGTTGATACCATTCCCGGGCTGAAGGGCCGATTTTTGAATCTGTTTGAAAAGATCAGCCGCATTCTTGAAGACAGGGAGACAGTCCAATGAAAGAACTGGTTGTTATAAGCGGTAAGGGTGGCACCGGTAAAACAAGTATTACGGCAGCATTTGCATCATTAGAAGACAATATAGTGCTTTGCGACGCAGATGTGGATGCGGCCAATCTGTATCTTGTCACATCCCCCATAGTTGAACAAACCCATCATTTTTACGGGAATCATGAAGCAATCATCAACCCCGATATCTGCATTGAATGTGACACCTGTAGACAATTGTGCCGGTTCGATGCCGTAAATCACGACTATACCATAGATGCCATTGCGTGTGAGGGCTGTGGTGTCTGTGTTGATCTGTGTCCGGAGCATGCCATTGCTTTCCCCCAACGCCCATGCGGCCGGTGGCATGTTTCAGACACCAGATTCGGACCCATGATTCACGCAACGCTTAACATCGGCGGGGAAAATTCCGGCAAGCTGGTCTCCCGGGTCCGGGAAGAGGCAAAACTGGTTGCCGGACAAAAAAGTAAGGATTTTATCCTGACCGACGGCCCGCCGGGTATCGGATGCCCGGTGATTGCCGCCATCGGTCAGGCAACGGCGGTGTTGATTGTGGCAGAGCCTACCGTGTCCGGGATGCACGATATGGAGCGTGTGGGACAATTATGCCGTCATTTTAATATTCCGGCCGCGGTCTGTATCAACAAATATGATCTGAATTTGGATAAAACAAGACAGATTGAGACGTTTTCCCGGCAGCATCATATGGAAGTGGCCGGGCGTATTTCTTTTGACCCGCTGTTTGTAGAGGCCATGGTGGCCCAAAAAACAATCATTGAGTACAGCAGGAAATCCAGGGCAGCACAGGAAATTATTAAGGTGTGGGAAACGGTGCGCAAGATGCCGCCCACTGTAGTTCAAATGATGCAGCGGCTGGCATAACCCGTTTGTCCAATAAAGAAAATATTAAATTAGTTTAGATATAAAGCGTTAATTTTAAGGAGAACAATAATGATAGTCAATGCAAGAATTGCCGTCCCGTCAAATGGCGGGGGCGGACTTAACGGAACCCGATCAGGCCATTTCGGCCATTGTGATGTATTCACACTGGTAGATGTTGAAAATAATTCCATTAAAGAAATATCCATTCTGGCCAATCAGGAGCATGTCCAGGGGGGCTGCATGGTGCCGGTGAACCTGCTGTCTGAAAACCAGGTCACCGCCCTGGTCGTTGGCGGCATCGGTATGCGTCCGCTGATGGGATTCAAGCAGGTGGGCATCCAGGTCTTTCATGATGATCAGCATGCCGGTGTGGGAGATGTGATCACCGAATTGCTGGAAGGCCGGCTGCTGGAGATAAGAAACGACCAGGTATGCGGTGGCGGAGGGCACTGAGAACGCTTTTGCACGGCCGGTATTATAGAATAAGTACCCGGATTTTAATAAATAGTCAAAAGGATAATGCAATGAAAATCGCAGTAACAGCCAAAGGGGAAACCCTTGACTCTCAAATGGATCCCAGGTTCGGCAGGGCACAGACTATTCTGCTGGTCGATACCGGGACACTGGAGTTTGAAGTGATCGATAATAATGAGAATAAAGATGCCTTTAAAGGGGCCGGCATTCAGGCGGCTGCCATGATTTGTGATGAAGGTGTTGAGGCGCTGATCACCGGGTTTTGTGGTCCTAACGCCTTTAAGACCCTGGCGGCGGCAGGCGTAAGGGTGGTACCTGACCAGACAGGAAGGGTCATTGATGCGGTACTAAAATTCAAACTGGGTAATGTGGCGTATGCGCAAAGCCCCAATGCCCAGGGTCAGTGGTAAGTAATCCGGTGTAAAGGGATTGCCGACCCAAAATAACAAAAGGAGCCTTTTCGTGAATATTGCCGTTACCGCCTGGGGAAACCGGATATCTCCGGTTTTTGATTCATCCGGCACATTGGTGATTGTAACAATTCATCAGAACCGGATTACAGACCGGAAAATCAAATCTTTTGATCCGCAGTATCCGGCAGGTTACATGCGGATACTCAGACAATATGATGTGGATGTGCTCATATGCGGGGCAATCACCAAAGGGCATGCAGTCATGATACAAGCGGGGAATGTTCGTCTGGTGTCATTTGTGACCGGTGATATTGATACTGTTCTGGCGTTATATGTGAAAGATCCGGATCAGATGGAAAAGGTCCTCATGCCCGGGTCATTTAAAGATAAATACGTCAATCCGGATATTTCATAGGATATATAGGTTTTACTTTAATGTTTCATAAGACTTTTTGGAGAAATTAAAATGGATGAGAAACCGATCAGATTAAAAAAACAGGCAGCAAAAAAGAAAAAAGCTGTGAAACTGGCTGATCCTGAAAAGGTTACGATTGACTTGGCTACTCGGGAGATGATTTCACGTGCCCAGCAATTACAGATTGAAACGGTGTTTGACCGGGCACAGAATATGAAACCGTGCAATATCGGTGTCCAGGGAATCTGCTGCAAGAACTGTAGTATGGGACCCTGCCGCCTGCCGATGCCGAAATCGGGAATTGAAGGTGAAGATGAACGCAAAGGCCTTTGCGGGGCAACCGCCAATACCATTGCGGCCAGAAATTTCTTGCGGATGATCGCAGGTGGAGCTGCCGCCCATTCCGATCACGGCCGATGCGTGGCCGAGGTCTTTTTGAGCGCCGCCAGAAAACAGACAGCCGATTACCGGATAAAGGATACGGGTAAACTTTTGGCCATTGCACCCTATTTTGATGTGGATACCAAAGTGGAACTGGATGGCAAATCCATGGACCGGGATCTTGATGAAATCGCCCTGGAGGTGGGCGAGAAGGCATTAAGAGAATGGGGGAAACCGTCCGGGGAACTGCTGTATATGAAACGGGCTCCGGAAGCACTCTATGATAAATGGAAGAAAACCGGTGTCCTGCCGCGCAACATCGACCGGGAGATTGTTGATATCATGCACAGAACCCATATCGGTGTGGACCAGGATTACAAAAATCTGATGAAGCAGGGTACCCGGGCAGCACTGGCTGACGGGTGGGGCGGTTCCATGATGGCCACGGATCTTCAGGATGTGCTGTTCGGAACACCTTTCCCTCTGGAATCCGAAGCCAACCTCGGGGTGATGAAGGCTGATCATGTCAATATCGTGATCCACGGTCATGAACCGGTGCTGTCGGAAATGATTGTGGGTGTGGCCCAGTCATCGGAAATGCTGGATTATGCCAAGCCAAAGGGGGCGGCCGGGATTCAGCTGGCCGGTATCTGCTGCACGGCCAACGAGATTCTTCAGCGCCACGGTGTTCCCTTATGCGGAACCTTCCTGCAGCAGGAGCTGGCCATTATCACCGGTGCCTGTGATGCCATGGTGGTGGATATTCAGTGTATATTCCAGAATCTGGCCAATGTTGCCAAATGTTTTCACACAAAACTGATCACCACCCATCCCATTGCAAAGATGGAGCAGGAGAATGTGATCCATATTGAATTTGATGAGCACTATGCTCTGGAGGATGCCAAACGGATCGTCACCATGGCCATCGATAATTATGAAAACAGGGGAGATGATGTAAAGATCCCCCATCAGAAATCTTCCCAGATTGCCGGGTTTGGGGTTGAGTCCATTCAATACCACTTGGGCGGCACTTTCAGGGGATCCTATTATACGCTGAACGATAATATCATCAATGGCCGTATCCGGGGGGTGGCAGGGGTTGTCGGCTGCAACAATGCCAGAGTCCGCCATAACGAAGGTCATATTGCCATTGTGAAAGAACTGATTAAAAATGATGTCCTTGTTATTACTACGGGATGCAACGGTATTGCCTGTGCCATGGAGGGACTTTTAACACCGGGTGCGGCAGCTGCTTTCTGCGGTCCCGGGCTGGCGGAAATCTGCGAAACCGTGGGCATCCCGCCCGTACTTCATTTGGGATCCTGTGTGGATAACAGCCGTATTCTGCTGGCGGCGACTGAAATGGTGAAGGCCGGCGGGCTGGGTAACGATATTTGTGACCTGCCGGTGGCCGGCAGTGCACCGGAATGGATGAGTGAAAAGGCGATCAGCATCGGCCACTATTTCGTGGCCTCGGGTGTCTACACCGTGTTTGGCGTGACCCTGCCGACATCCGGCGCACCCGTATTTGAAAAATATATATTTGAGGAATTTGAAAAGTTCTACGGCGGAATGTGGGATCTTGAGAAAGATCCGGTGACGCATGCCCGAAAGATGATTGCCCATATCGACAAAAAGCGGGCTGCGCTTGGCATTGACAAGGCCCGGGACCGGGTGCTGATGGATATGGCCACTAGAAGGGATCTGGATACAGCATAACAGACAGACTCGTATTGGGCAGATCAACGTTACAGGTTGCGCCTGTCCCGGATATTTCCTGAAATATCCGGGACAGGCGTTAAAAATATTGCATTGCACTGGGTTTTATCATATTTTGCCTGGGAATTTGTTACCAGCGGGTGTCGCCCTAGGCGGCATCCGTTTGAAATATGAGGAGTATTTGATGGCGAATCAAAACCAGAGTGATTTTTTTCAAGACCACTCTCTTCAATTTATTGAGATGGCGCTGCAGACCCACTATATGGAAAGAATTCAAAACCCGGACGGGTACGGGAAAAGAACCGGGGAGTGCGGCGACACCGTGGAGTTTTTTATCATTGTCAGGGGCGGCAGGCTGATGAATGTGGCTTTTAAGGTGGACGGATGTCTCAATACGGTGGCCTGCAGCAATACAGTTGTTTCAATGATAAAAGAGAAGACCGTGGAGCAGGCCTGGGAGGTCAACCCGGAACAGGTTGCCGAATTTTTAGAAACCCTGCCTGAAGATCATTTCCACTGCGCCCAGCTGGCAGTTGGCGCCCTGTATCTGGCACTGACGAGCCTTAAAAAGAAATCCGGATTGCACGGCAGATAGATATAATAAATTTCTACATCGGTTCTGAGAATTCACCCTCCGGACGAACCCGAATAAAAAAAAAGAAGTTGGTGTAGGGGTGGGCCTTGTGCCCATCCGTGTTCATTTACACTGGGTGCTTAAATTTTTCCCCGCACGAAAAGAATCGTCTGTATAGGATCAGACGCGGACGCCCATAAGGGGCGCCCCTACAGCACCCATAAAAGACGTTGGTAACAGTATAATTATGGTTACCAAAAACAATGGCCGGAGGCGGGAACCCGCCTCCGGCCGTCTGACCTCCGGCATGATCAATTCTATATTAAGGTTCGCTATTTCGTAAAACAGGTAAGCGGTTTGTCTTAAATTCCCAAAATACAAAACAGCGCATCTACAATACAAAACCGTTACAGCCGAATGTCCTTATTCAGTACACTTGCCTTTGAAGCTGCAAGGGTGAGATGAACCCGGGCATATCCGTATGATATGCCCGGGTTGCACCGTGCGCCATACTCCACAGCAAAGATTAGAGCGCGGTTTCCGGGTGGAAGACATTAACATCCTTTAAGTCATCTCCCAGATATTCCCGTTCATTGGGCCCCAATATACCCAATGACAGGCAGATCAAAGTCCACAAATGAACCACGGGATAATTTGATCCATAATGCTCGCTCAGCTCGTGGATTTGGGCATGACAATTGTGACAGCCCGCAATGCAGTAGTCAGCCCCGGTGGCTTTGATCTGTTGGTCTTTTAGTTTTCCATATTCCAGCCGCTGTTCTTTGTAACCTGACTGGAGGAAACCGCCGCCCCCGCCGCAGCAATAGTTGTTGGAGCGGTTGGGCTGCATATCGATAAAATTTTCTTTTCCCACAACGGATTTGACCACAAAGCGCAGGTCATCCGCAATAGGATCACCAAAGCTTTTCCTGACAATCTGGCAGGGGTCCTGAACCGTAAACTTGATACCCAGATCTTTATTCCAGTCGGAATTAACCTTTAATCTGCCTTCACGAATCCATTTGGCATAATATTCATATATGTTTTTTACTTCAAATTTGTGGTCCAAGTTGAATTTTTTCAGTCCGGCCCGGACTGAGAAGGTGACATGCCCTCACTCGGTGTTGAGAAAGGTCTTGCAGTCCAGTTTATTGGCCTGGTCAACGGTTTTGGATGTTATCCCTTCCCAGGAGTCGTTGTCGGCTAAAAACATGCAGTAATTCTCGCCTGCCCAGTCCCGGCTGCCGTATGTCCAGTCAACCCCGGCCAGATGGAGAATTTTCCATAAAGGGACCATTTCATCAGGTTCGGTCACAGGTTCCCTGGAATTCTGGTTCAGGAAAAACTGTGCCCCTTCCTTGTCGATGGGTGCCTGCATATCAGCAAATTCCGGTTGAGCCTCCTGGTATTCCTCCAGAACGTCCTCCACGACGAATTCAAAATCCTCCACCGAGGTCCCCATGGCGCTGGTGCTCTCGTTGCGAAGGGCCATGTCGCAGGATGCAAGGATCCCTTTGGGCCTCTCTTCCCGAGGCCGCAGGCCCCGTGCATTGAAAATGAGCTGCGGGATATCGATCTGCATGGGACAGACGTATATGCATCTCTGGCACATGGTGCACATCCAGGGCCAGTCAGATTGCGCGATCTCTTCATCCATTCCCAGGGCCGCCATCCTTAGGAATTTTCGTGGGTCCATATTATCCAGCCCGGTTGCCGGGCATCCGGATGAACATGCACCGCAGGTTAAACAGGCATTTAGATTGCCGCCTTCGGGCAGCAGCTCTTTGACTTTGTTTAAAAAACCGGTATTTCGGTGTTTTTTTCCAAGTTTAATGACAGCTTCCGTCATAGGGGGTGTTCCTTTCAATTTAATGATAATCGTGAGTTCCGGAAATAACTTTTATACCGGTTTTTTCTTCAATACCGGCAGCCAGGTTTTCAGCGCCGGCATAGGGACAGCCGGGCACGGCATTGGCCAGGCAGGAGCTTAAAAATATCTTGTCCGGCTTGATTTCCGATAATCTTACGGCCATTGAAATACTTGGAATCGCCGCTCTGCCCGGGCATTCGCATTTAATGAACGCCACCACGGTTGACGGGGCTTCAAATGTGCCGTCTCCTTTGGATGCGGCTTTCAGGCACCGCCATTCGCCAGGGCATCCGTACCCCTGGTCCATGTAAGAACCGCATCCGACCACTGCTACTTTTTCCATATCCTTTTCTCCTTTTGTTTGCCGATTGTCTGAAATGTAAATTTCAGGTCCATTAAAGGAGCAACTACTATGCCAGTCAGATGAGGAAAAACAGTAATTCTTAAAATAGCTGGAAACACAGGGGGCTTGAACTGAAAATACGAGGAGATAACAGAAAAAAGGTCGCAAAAACGCAACCAGTCAAAGAATAATGGTACTAAATATGCGACTGTGTTGAATATTTCACAGGTTTTTTAATCATGATTAGGTTTAATTCCCCGCCGCTTGCGGCGGGGTCGTTGATTGAGCTCTTACAAAGTCAGCCCCAGTTTTTTAATCCGTCTGAAAAGGGTACTTTTATGGATGCCCAAGGCTTTGGCCGTTGCATTTTTATTGTTGTTGTTGAGTGCCAGGGTATCTGTGATAAGTTTGATCTGAGCCTCTTTTACGGGATCGTTGCCCCCGGCAGAGTTAAGGCGGGTCGTCTGCTTCAGGGGGCCGGGCAGATGTTCCGGCTTGATGTAGCCGTCTTTGCAGAGAACGAATGCATGCTCGATGATATTTTCAAGTTCCCGGATATTGCCGGGGTACTTATGCGCCATCAGCACCTGAAGGACCTCCTGCCCGATCCCCTGGATGAATTTTCCCTGGCGGACGTTCAGCTTGTTGATAAAGTGATCCACCAGAAGTGGCACATCTTCCATCCGCCGGCGTAAGGAGGGCAGCGGCAGCCGGATTACATTGATACGGTAATACAGATCCTGCCTGAATTTGCGCAGCCGGACAAGCTGTGACAGCTCTTTGTTTGTCGCAGCAATGATTCTGACATCGCTTTGCTCTTTGGCAACCCCGCCAAGAGGCGTAAATTCATGTTCCTGCAGAACCCGCAGGAGGCTGACCTGGAAAGCAGAACTGGTATCCCCGATTTCATCTAAGAAAATCGTACCCCCGTTTGCCAGGGAGAACTTACCCGGTTTGTCCTTTGCAGCATGGGTAAATGCCCCTTTTTTATATCCGAACAGTTCCGATTCCAGAAGAGTGTCGGGAAGTGCACCGCAGTTAATGGCGATAAATGGTTTGTTTTTTCTGGAGCTCATATTATGAATCGCCCTTGCCAGAAGCTCTTTCCCGGTTCCGGTCTCTCCTTCAATGAGTACCGATGAATCTGAATCTGCGATCTGGGGAAGAATATCAAAGACATCTTTCATGGAAGCTGAGTTGCTGACAATATCCTCCACCTTGACCCGGCTGGAGAGCTCCTTTCTCAGCTCTTCCACCAGGGAATGATCCCTGAAAGTTTCCACGCCGCCCAGCACTTCCCCGTTTGCATCAATTAAAAGCGATGTGGATGCGGTAATGGGGATCTTTTTTTTTGCTGTTGATAATATAGGCAGAGCTGCTGATAAAAGGTTTGCCTTCCGCCATTGTTTTTTTCAGGGCACAGTCCTGTTCGCACATATTGGATCTAAAGACTTCCCAGCAATGCCGTCCTATGGCATCTTTACTACAGATACCGGTAATCTCTTCGGCCGCGCGGTTAAATGAGGTGATTTCCCAGTTGTAATCAATGGTGAATACACCGTCTGAGATGGAATCCAGGATCACTTTCGTGGTTCCGTCGCTCAAAGGGCCGAATATTTTTTTAATTTTCATAATATTATCAACATCCAATATAGATTGCCTGATTGTCTTATTTTTTCATAAGCTCCATGCCAGCTCAAGCTCTTTTTTGTCCTGATCCCGGGAGGACCCATTTTATTTCAGAGTGATGAGTATGGAGGTCAGAAGGGTGAGGGCCTCCCAACTCAATATTTAATGCCATTAACTTAAGAATACAGATGTTTTAGTCATAGAGACCGGAAACCGGAGGTCCTTGTCCTTTTCCAGTCTCCAATCTTCAGTTTCCGGCCTCCCCGTGCCCCTTAAGTTAATGTCATTGACTCACCACTTATAAAACTATATCACTTCAAGACGAGTGCTTTGGATGCCATGGCCGAGATGGTATCTACCTTTATTCCCAGTTGAAAATGGTTGGAAATATCGGTCAGCTGACGATGGCAGGAAAGGCACGGGGCAGCAACTGCCTTTACTTTGGCGGCAATCAATTGGTCGGCCTTGGCTTTTCCGGTCAGCATCCGCTTAGCTTTGCTGGTACTATCCTGGAGCATGCCCCCGCCCCCGCCGCAGCAGATGGCGTCTTCCCGGTTGGGTGTCAGTTCGACAAGCCGTTCACAGCAAAGAGAGAGCAGTTTTCGTGGAATATCATAAAGGTTGGATTTTCTACCCAGGTTGCAGGGATCGTGATAGGCAACCGGATAAGGATGGACACTTTTATCCAGACGAATTTTGCCCTGTTCGGCGAACCGGTAGATAAATTCAGGGATGCTGATCACTTCAAAATCAGGTTTTCTGCCGATCAGATCCTGGGCCAGCACTTTTAAAACATGGTAGCCGTGACCGCACTCGGATAAAACCAATGTCTTAATCCCTAAAGCTTCAGCCGGTTCGATTACCATTAACGCCATTTTTCTGGCAATTTCATCATCACTGATAAAATAGCCCCAGTTGGTGACATCCGTATGCCGGCTGGACATGGTCCAGGACTGGCCGGAAGCATAAAACAGTTTCGCCATGGCGGTCAGATGCATCAGGTTGATACCCAGCTCTCTGGGGTTGGGCAGATATAGAAAATCTGCTCCCTGCAGGTCGTAAGGGATACTGGCTTTGGGATCGCAGATCTCGTCGGCAAACTCTTCAGATATCCATTCGACGGTCTCAACAAAATCTTCCCTGGTCAATCCGTTAACATCACCGGTTGACAGCCGGGACTGGACACCGTTTTGTATATCTTTTGAGACCAGAATGGCGGCTTTTGGGTGCGAACGCCCTTTTCGTACAACAGTGTCCATGGTTATCCCCATGGGGCAGTGCTGCGTGCAGCGGTTGCACAGCAGGCAGTCCCAGAGCATCCCGCTTTTTATCAATTCCTCATCCAGCCCCAGTGTTGCCATCCGTATGATCTGTCGGGGTACGGGACCCCCTTTTGCACCGAACCAGGAGCAGCTTGATATACAGGCCCCGCAGGAGAGGCAGTCAAAAATATTATCGCCTTTTTTTGACTGGTTAAGCTGTTCAACCAGTGGGGAGGGTGTGTTCAATATGACAGTTTTCATGGTTATTCCTTTTTTATCAGATCCAGCCGTAAGTATTATATCTGCCGGGCCAGAAAAGATTCTAGACTGGCCGATCCTCCAGCAGCTACCGGATAATGAGCTATGTAGGACGGATCAATACCGGGGATTTTTCCCAACAGCCGCGATCTGATTCTTGCGGTTTTGTGTCCTTTAACAGAGTGACAGTTTTCATGGTGGCATGTGGCAAGAATGATTTTTTTAGACCCCTTTTCCAGCGTGCGAAGCAAAAGGTTCAGGCTGACGGAACATGCACAGGGTACCGTTTGAATATGGATACTTTTGTTAATCCGGATTTGTCGGGCAGCGATGGCCGCAGAGTTCTTGCAGGCAAACACGGTGATGGGTGCTTTTACGTCCTCCTCATGGAAGGGCTTGCAAGGTCGGGTCTCATCAGGAAGGTCTTGAAAGTTAATGGCCAGTGCCGGGCAGGACGTCACGCATAAACCGCAGCCCTGACAGGCCAATGCCGATACAATTGGTTGATTACCCTGTTCCAGTATAACGGCGCCGTGCGGACAGGTTCGCAGACAAGTCAGGCATTTGCGGCATTTTTTTTTGTCTATTTCAACGGGTGCCTGAATGTCAGTACTATTTGTGCGGGTCAACCGGTCGAGCGACCAGAGAATAAGTTTCATTTCATTTGCGACATCTTTGTCATCGGTTTCATCGTGGCAGGGTCCGGTGAAGAAAATTCCTCTCTTTGGACTGCCTGTGGGACGATGCCGGATATTGGCTGACTGCAGCAATCCTTCCGTGTCCAAATCCTCTTTTAACAGATGGGAAATCAAGGGATTTATCCCTGAGGGCAACCTTTTTTCGGGAAGGATCAGCCAGTCGCTTTTAAAGGATATTTCAAGGCTGTTCAATGTACACTCCCTGACCGAGAAAACAGCTGCCTTTTTTTTCTCCTGAACAAGGACATCTGTTTTGTCTTTTATCCTTAGAAAGGTGATGCCTAAGGCTCGGGCATTGTTATACAGCTGCTGTCCTTCAAGTGTATGGACCAGCATTTTTTCCATGATGAAATAGACCTGTTTGTTTTCCTTTCTAAGCCCGATTGCCGTTTTAAGGATCAGCCTTGATGCCTTTTTATGCTCCGGTCCGGAATAATCCAGCCAGAAGCAGAGTCTTTCTGGGATGGAATCCCGGGATGTGTGTGCAAGGGTTAGAAAATGGCTCAAGGGGCACAGAACGTCTCCAGAAAGGTTCAGATCCTTTCCGGCCGGTTGCAACAAAGATGAGTTGGCCGCGACAATAGCGGCGAAACGTTGGCGGCGCGTCTTTTTGTTGTCCATAACCAGAATAGAATAACTGCCGGCACTGCCGGTGATCGACATCGGCATGATGCCGGGACGGCAACTGATGCTGGGGTGTTGAAATTTCTTGTCAATACCGGCCCCGAACAGGGTGACCGGGTATCCGTGGTTTAAGAGCGTCAGCGACGTTTCCCGGGCAATCCGGCCATCCCCGATAACGGCAACAGGCGGTTTCTCTTCTGATTTGACAGATGGCACCATTCCTGATTGCCCCAGGATATCAACGGCACAGCCAATTCCCTGTCGTTTCGCAGACAGAATGTCTGTGGGCCCTTTGGCGCAGCCGGCAATATGGATTCCTTTTGCAGACAGCGGCTGGGTGCTACTGAGAAATCCCCATGGGTCCGGCTGGATTCCCATGGATTCGGCTATATGCAAAGTGTCTTTTGCGGCATGGATTCCGGTGGAAAGAACCATAAGATCAAAGTTGTCCCTGGTTCGGCCGCCAGCGGCAGGATCCTCATGGATAACACAAACCTGCCCGTTGCCGTTTTGAAATATCTCACGGGGAACGCCTTGAACCAAGGTAATCTGTTTGGAAATGCGCGCAAATTCGGAGCGTATCTGCTTTCCGATAATCTGCAGATCAATGTAAAAAAGAGTGATTCGTGCATCCGGATACATGTATAAAAGTTTATCAATCTGCCGTAAAGACACTTTACAGCAGACCTGGGAACAATAGTCTTTGTTCAATTCACGGTCTCTTGAACCCACACACTGGATAAAGCCCAGTCTGGGGCGGCCGGTAACCGGCAGGCAACCCGGGGGAGTTTCATTTTTAAGCATCTGATTGAGTTCCCGGGTGGTGATCACCTGGTTGCTGCGCTGATGGATCTGTCCCAGAAGGCCCGGTACAACAGCCGGTGTAAATCCGGTAGCGATAACGATATTGTCGGCATCTATGGTTTTATTTGTGCCGTTATTGAGGTTGATCGTATAGGGTGGGGCCTCCCCAATAATTTCAGTCACTTTTGTATTAAAGTGGATATCTATTTTTTCGGTATCCGGGAGCCCCGCTGCCATTTCACATCCCAGACAGGCTGCACAGTGCCGGCAGCTGTCGGTTGCCATGCAGGCCCAGCACGCCGCATGCCCGCCCAGCCTGCTTTGTTTTTCGACAAGATTTACGAATACGCCGTGTCCGGCCAGTGTTTGAGCAGCCGCCATTCCGGCAACACCGCCCCCTATAACCAGCACGCTTTTATTTTTTTTTGATGCCATTGCCATATTTATTTTAAATCTTAAAAACAGATATCCGGTTTAAAAGAGTCCTTTCCAATAAAAAAATTAAAATAGCCGGTGGTCCGGTCTGTCAAGGAATCGTCCAAAGCAATGGCTGTACCAGGCTGGGTTCGATGTTGTTAAAAACGCATCAAAAAATACTGCGACCATGCGGTTGTGAGCGGCATATCTGCAAATTTTGAAATATAGGAAAAAAAGATGGTGTTGGTTGTAAAAAGAATCGCAGTCGCAATAATGCGACTCTTTTTACAGGGAGTTGTTGCGCTGTTGCGACTATTGAGTGACGTTGTATTTATGTTGAATGGGGCGGGTGGTATCTATCCCATTTATACCGGAATGTATGATGATTCATGTTCAAAATGGCTGCGGCCGCACTTTTATTGCCGCCTGTTCTTTCCATGGCTCTGTCCATATACTCTTTCTCTATATCGGCCAGCAGCGTTGAAAGATCCAGGCTGTCAGGCATCACTTCTCCCGGGTCGTGCCTTTCTTTCGTCCCTGGCGTGTCTGTCCCTGATGTGTCTGTATCGGCTTTGCCCGTGGCAAGCCCAAGATCCCGGCGGGACAAAGTTCTTGAAGTCGACACCAGAACCGCCCGTTCAATGATGTTGCGCAATTCTCTGATGTTTCCCGTGAACCTGTGGGATAACAGGGCGTGTCGGGAGTCTTGCGATAAAGAAGTAACCTCTTTTTTGAATTTTTCATTAAACCGGACAATAAAATATCGGGCCAGGGGCAGGATATCTTCTTTTCGGTCACCCAGAGAAGGGATGGTTGCCTTCACAACACAGAGCCTGAAAAAAAGATCTTTTCTGAATGTCCCCTCGTGTACCATTTTTTCAAGATTTTTATTGGTGGCGGATACGACCCGCGTCTGGACCTTGTGTGGATGAGTGCTGCCGACTTTGTAAAACTGTCCGTCCTCAAGGAACCGAAGTAGTTTGGCTTGCCCGGTAATACTCATGTCGGCGATTTCATCCAGAAAAAGGGTGCCGTGGGCAGCCGCTTCAATCAAGCCCTTTTTGCCATGTTGCCCGGCACCGGTAAACGCCCCTTTTTCATATCCGAAAAGTTCGCTTTCGATCAACTCATTGGGAAAAGCCGAGCAGTTTACGGCAACGAACGGACCTTGGAAAACGGGACTTCTGGCATGAATGGCTTTGGCAATCAACTCTTTGCCGGTACCGGTTTCACCTAAAATCATGATCGGGGTATCCGGGCTTTGGGCCACTGTGCGGATAAACTCCATCACATCCTGGATCTGTTTGCTTTTGGCGATAAAGCAGGGCTGGTTATCCCGCAGATATTTTTCCTGGAGGATCTGGACTTCTTTTCTGAGGGCAATGGTGGATATGGCCTTATGAATCGTCATTTCAAGAATATCCGGATTAATCGGCTTTAAAATAAAATCAAAGGCACCGGATTTCATTGAGCGGATCGCCATATGGACATCCTCATAAGCGGTAATCATGATAACCGGGATGTGAACATCACATTGTTTGGTGCGGATCAGCGCCTCAATACCGCTCATTCCGGGCAAACCGATGTCCATGAGAACCAGGTCGGGAACTTTTTTGTCCAAAGAACCTAAAAAGCTTTCAGCATCAGAAAACAGTAAAATGTCATATTCATCTGAAAGCACAATATCAAGAGAATCCCTGATAGTTTCTTCATCATCTACGATACTGACGGTATAGCGCATGGGTCACCTTTCAGGCTGGTTATCAACGGGCAGCTCAATTATAAACTCGGCACCGGTGGGTTGGCTGGTGTTCAGCTTCAGGCTGCCGCCGTGATCCGTTATAATCCGGTGGCAGATGCTCAGTCCGATACCGGAACTGTTTGTTTTGGTGGTAAAAAAAGGGTCAAATATTTTGGTCTGGCTGGTGGAAGGGATACCCGGTCCGGAATCTTTAATAGATATACGGATCCTGCCCCTAGAGACAACGGTTTTCAATTCAATACATTTTTCTCCCTTAACTTCTTTCATGGCCTCTGCTGCATTGGTGATCAGGTTGAGGACAACCTGCTCAATCAGGTGGGGTTCGTTCCAGCAGTCCGGGACGTCAGGGCTCAGCTGTTTGATAAAACGGATATTGTTTTTCCTTAAGGTAACGGCGGTCAGTTTGGTTATGTCATCAATATTTTTATTTATATTTGATCGTACGAACTGGGGACGACCCGGCTTGGAGAAGTCCATCACCCGTTTGATAATGGATTCGATTTTATTTGATGCCAGTTCGACCTTCTCAATAATAGACAGAACCGATTCGATGTCCCCCATATTTTTATATATTTTTTTTAATGCCTTTAAATAGACATAGATGCCGGATAACGGGTTCCTGATCTCATGGGCGATCCCTGCGGTAACCCGTCCCAGGGATGTCATTTTATCCTGGATTCTCAAGAAGTTTTCCACCTCTCTTGAGTCGGAGATATCCATCATGTTGGTCAACACCGATTCACTGCCCAGGTAGTTGATCTTTCTGGCACTTATTTTTGCCCAGCGGATACCGGCATCTTCTTTGTCAACACCTTTGGGATAGTACCTGAAATCAGTGTCAATGTTCAGTACTTCCCCCTTGAGCAGCTTTTTGTATTCACGGATGACTCTTTTTTGGTCATCCACAAAAACCGCGTCAAAATCAGGAGGGACAAAGGCATGGGTGATAAGCTGGTGAACCTTTCTCAATCCCGGATTCTGGTAGACGATAGTGTCATCTTGAATGATAGAAATACAGTTTAAAGAGTTGGCGATCAGTGTTTCAAATTGTTTGTTGCTCTCCTTTTGGGAGGCTTCAAGATCAAACCGGTACAATCCGAACGCAACATCATCGGAGATCTCTTTGACTATATCCTTTTCCGTGGTATCCAGGCTCAACTCTTTGGACATGGACAACACCAGGAATCCATAATTTTTGTTGTCATGGGTGAGTCTGACTGCCATGGCTCCCCTTCTGTAATAATAGTCCGCCAGTATACAGTCGGAACATTCAACCACGGGGTCAAGCACTGCATACACATCAGCAGATGCAAGGGTTTTGCGAATACACCGGGTAAACTGCTTTTTTTCAATCTGGCGGCGCATGTCGGCAAATTTTTCGCCCACTCCTGCCTGGGCTGTCATTATCAGGGATTCACGATCATCCAAAAGACCGATCCATGCGTTATAGTATCCTCTTTTTTCAACAAGGATATTACAGATGCCATTGATCAGCGCCTGTTTGTCGTTCTGGGTGGCGATCAGCCTGCCAATGTCCCGCAATGCGTTTAATATCAGGTTTAAGCGCCGGGTTCGGGTCAGATTATATTCTTTGTTCATTGCAGCTCTCCACGGATAAATTTAAATCCTATAATATTTGTAGGAGTTTTTTTAGAGAAGTACAAGAAAAATTGCACTGCAAGCAGTGGTGAACCCGAACCATTTGTGAGATATCCCCGGCTGAAGAACCGCTTGAGTGTAGTCGCTTGAGTGCAACCGGCTGTTTGCAATTGATCTTTGGCTGTTTCCATGTCAGAATGAATCATAATATAGATTTTCATTGTAATTCATGCCATTCAAAAAACAGGAGACGATATCATGGCCACAGGTGCCTGCGGTATCAACTGCGATGTCTGTCAATTGAATCTGCTGGGGCTTTGCACCACCTGCGGGTCGGGTAAAAGTGAAGCTGCACAGCTTAAACTGTCCACCCAGGAGCGTATCCTGGGCAGTACCTGCCCGGTCTTGTCATGCGTGATCATGAACAATAAACAATATTGCATCCGGGACTGCAACCAGTTCCCGTGTGAAAATTTTGATCTCAATCCTTACCCTTTTTCCCAAAGTTACCTGGCGATGCAGAAGCGCAGACGCGAACATCCCACCCTCCAGATGGACCCCTGGGGAGAAACGGTCACTGTGCCAAAAGAGCTCTGGGGAGATGTTTTAAAACGAGATCTGAATCTTCTGGGGACCTATACCCTGGCCGATACATCGAAGCCGGGCCGGATTGTTTTTGATTTTTTAAATAAGAGACTGTTGCTGGATCTTGAGAACCAGGTGATTTACCAACGATCACAAAGCACGGACGCCCTGGTTGACAATCCCATACTGGCGCTGATCTGCCTGACATATTTTAAAAAAGTGGACCGGCTTTACCCCATTGGCAAGGAGCTGATTTCATCCAAAGATATGACACAGTCTGTCTATTTTAAAGGCATTAACAAGCTGAACAAAGAGCCTGTTTTACGGCGGTTCAAGGATGATCACAAGGATTTTATCCGCACTGCCGCAGGTCTTGGCGGAAAGACGGCCCAACTTGCAGATGCGGCCATTGTTCTCTATCCCTTTCCCCGGGTGCCGGTCTATTATCTTTTATGGGATGTCCAGGAAAATTATCCCTGCCGCATTTCCGTTTTATTTGACCGGTCCATTGAATCCTTTTTTTCTCCCCCCATTATCTGGGGCCTGGTGAATCTGCTCAATTCATATCTGCTGACCCAATAGGGACGCTGTCAGGCCGATGCACTTGCTTCTATAATTTTGTTCAAGGTCGCCTGGGCCGTCATTCGAACCGATGCGGGTGGATTTTCTTCGATCAGTTTTTTTAGTGTGGGGACCGCTTCCAGGTCTTTGAGTTTTCCAAGAATTTTACACGCTGAGATGAGCACTTTTTTGCTGGTATCCTCCAGGCAGAAAAGGGCTGCTTTCAGCGCTTTTTCATGGTTAACGCCGGCCAGCAGCTTCAGGGCCTCGCACCGGATAAAATTAGAGGGGTGGTTCATGATAAGATCGTTAAAAAGTTCGATGGTATCATTGGTTAAAAGTTTTCCAAGAGCATGCAACGCATGGCCGGCGGCCTGGCGGGAAGGGTCGTCAACCTGATTTTTAAGGGCAGGTATGGCCTGCGTTGCACCCAGGTCGGCCAGGGCTGCGGCTGCTCTGCCACGTACTGCCGGAGCCGGATCATTGAGGGCTTTTTGAAGATAAGGAACCGCCCCGTTGTCTGATAGTTTTCCCAGCGCTTCGGCCGTTTCCCTTCTGACATCGATTCGTTCCGATCCAAGGGCCCGGCAAAGGTCGGGCACGACACAGGGATCGTTTTTGTCTCCCAGAAGGCGGGCAACCATGGCACTGTCATTTGAAAAAGGGTCTGAGAGGATCGTTAACAGCTCGTCAAAGGGTTTTTCATTGAGCTGGCCGTAAGGGGTCATTTTCACCAGGCAGCTCTGGCATATGCTGCCCGAATGTTCCGGCAGGTCATGATGGATGCAGTGGCCGCAAACCATCAGGTTGCATTCGATACATTTGCCGGCAGGAAAAATATTTAAAAATGTGGCGCTACAGATCGGGCAGGCCAGTTTATTGCTATCAATATCAGATGGTTTTGCGTGTTTCGGCATTATCTTCTCCCCGTGATTTATGTTCACCAATAGACCGGCACAGTGTAAGTTGTGAAGGCAGGTTTTGTCAACAGGTGCAGCTTTTAGGGTGGGCTGCCCTGGATTTTCAAAGGATTCTTTCGTAATACCACTCAACAATATGGCCTGCTATGGTCATTTTTTAATATAGGCGAGACTGCCTGGTCGCCATGGTCATTGACAATCGGTAAATCAGGGCTAACTAGTTAGATTACACCGGGCAGGTTTTGAAATATTGACCGCTGACATTAAAAGAGTGTTGAGGTCCATCCTTTACCGGGAATAATCTGTTAAGGAGGTGGCAATGAGTATCAGATATATATCCTATATAGTACTTTTATCTTTTTTATCGGGATCTCCCGCTTTTTCAAATCCGGATCTTAGGCTGGAGGCAAGAAACGGGTTCCACAAATTTGATTTTTTCGACACCCAAACACCTGTCTGGACTTACAATGGTGGGATCCCAGGACCCGTAATCCGGTCAAAAGAAGGTTCATTGCTCGTCATTGATGTGGTTAACAAACTCAAAGAGCCCACCAGTGTCCACTGGCACGGACTGAGAATAGACAACGCCATGGACGGGGTGCCCGGTGTAACTCAGGACCCCATAAAACCCGGGGAAACCTTCAGGTACAAACTTGACTTAAAGGAGCCCGGCACCTATTGGTATCATCCCCATTTTAATTCTGGCGAGCAACTGGAAAGAGGGATGAAAGGCGTGCTCGTCATTGAAGAGAAGGATCCCAAACCGTGGTCACAGGATATTGTCTGGCTGCTTGATGACTGGCGGTTCCAAAACGACGGCAAAATATATCCCCATTTTAACATCCATCCGGACCTGATGCATGACGGTCGCTGGGGGAATGCCGTGACTGTTAACGGCCGGGTAAAACCGGAGATTTCGACCCTGCCCGGACAGAGAATTCGACTGCGCCTGATTAACGGTGCCAATGCCAGGATTTTTGCCCACACCATGGAAGGGTTGTCCCCGGTTGTTATCGCTGTTGACGGCCGGCCCGTGTCCTCTTTTTTTGAGTATAAAAATTTTTACCTGTCACCGGGAAACCGGGTGGATCTTGATATTACCATACCAAAGGATGCCGCGGGCAAAACATATCTGCTTGAGGATACGTTCACCCGCACGAAAATGGTATTGGCAAAGATCGTCGTAAAAAATGCCGCACCTGTCCCAACGCCCTCCTTTGACCCTGACACAGCATCGGATTTTATCCCTGAGACCCTTTTTGAAACGGTCTCGGTTTCCAAACAGTGGGACCTTGACCTGATTCGCGGCGGTAAGTTCGGGATCGGGTGGAGCCTTAATCAGAGGCTTTGGCCGGATGCAGACAAGGCCGAGTTTGAAATAGGCAAACCTGTTAAGATCCAGTTTACCAACAACAGTACACGACTGCACCCCATGCACCTGCATGGTGTGTTCTTCAGGGTGCTGGCGGCAAACGGGAATATGAAGGTGGAGCCCTTTACCCGGGACACCGTACTGGTGGGTCCCCGCCAGACCATTGTTGTAGGATTTGTTCCGGAGCATGACGGTATATGGTTAACCCATTGCCATATCCAGGCCCATGCCGAATCCGGGATGATGACCACGATTAAAGTTGAGTGATCGCAAATAGTAGTATCATTTTTACTTATCCATATTCGTGTAATCCTGCGTGATTATAGATTATTTCATTGACCCCATTTGTCCGGGTTGCTATATTTACGATATACAAAAAATTCGCGGACGATAAAATTATCCATTAAATCTTATTTGATATAATCCTGTTTTTCGTCGTTGCTACAACTGTTATGTCAGATACGAAATACTATCAGATCGCCAGCCCACGATCTTCAAAGTTTTATTTCAGGAGGATAAACGAAGATGTCTATAAGGATCGGTGTTATTCTGGTTGTCGTACTTTTCAATACATACAACGGTTTTCCAAAAGAATTGCGGGTTGTTAATTTTGGCACCGATGTACCCAATATCACGGCGCTGGATCAAGGATTTGACCCGGACTCCTATTCGGTCATTACTCAGATTTTTGACAGCCTGATTCACATAGATCTGAACGGAAAGCGCGTTCCCGCCCTGGCCACATCCTGGAAATTGATCGATAATAAAACCTATGAGTTTGAGCTGCGTAAAAACGTATTTTTTCACAACAAAGAACCCTTTACAGCCAAAAATGTCAAATTCACCTACGAATGGGTCATAGACCCGGCCAATAAGGCCGGGAATGCGTGGATATTAAATACCATCGAGCGTGTTGAAATTATCACTGATCACAGGGTGCGTATCCATCTTAGACACCCGGACGGCATGTTTCTTTTCAGGCTGTCAATGTTCGGTGCCATAGCACCGGTCAAGTATGTACAGTCCAAAGGGATAGCAGAATTTAACAGGCATCCTGTCGGCACCGGGCCTTACCGGTTTTTTAAATGGGAAAAAGGCAAACAGATCGTATTAAAAAAGAATCCTGACTATTGGGATCGTCAGATCCCTTATTATGATACTTTAAGTTTTAAGATTATCCCCGAAGATCAATGGATCAGCGCTTTGAAAGATGACGAGGTGGACGTGGTCACGGATATTCATCCGGACAATATCGCCGTTATTCAGCCGGACAGCCGGTTTAAAATAATGAAACGATCGGTTCTCCAGGGGTATTGGGTCATGCTTCGCTTTAAAGGCCCCCTGGCCAATGCAAAGGTGCGCCGCGCATTGAATTATGCCATTGATAAAACCAGGATGATTCATCGTCAGAACGGGGGGCTTGGCAGTGAGCTGGCCTCTTTGGGGAAAATTGGAGAAATCGGCAGGAATCGTAAATTGACCCCGTATCCATATGACCCGGCCAAAGCCAAACAGCTTCTGGTAGATTCCGGGTATGGCAGCGGCTTTGTGCTGCAGGCGATTACCATTCGCCAGGCTGAAGAGTTATCCTTGTCCCTTAAAGAAGACCTGGCCGCGGTGGGGGTCACCCTGAATCTTGAGATCGTATCCCGGCCTGAATGGGCAAAAAGAGTGGTTGTCGGGAAAATCATCAATAAACCCTATGGTGGGGATATGGCCATCAATCTGGTGGACAATCCCATTGTCAATATGGCGTTTCATGCAGGCTTGTTCCTGGAATCTTCCAGTCCGTGGTCCCTGGCCGTTGATCCGATTTTTGATAAAAAGTTTCAGCTGGCCCTGCATACGGCATCATTTCCCAAACATGTTAACGCATTAATGGGACTTGACCGGTATATACACGATAACGCCATGATGCTGTTCATCTTTCAGCCGGTGCGGGTTTTTGCCATGAAAAAAGATGTCCGGCTTCCCGGGATCGGTATCAACGGGCATATCGACTATTTTGTTTTTTCCCATGCCAGGTAAACTAAACATGCCAGGTAAACTAAACATGCCAGATAAACTAAACATGCCAGATAAACTAAACATGTGGGTTGATATATTTTTGCGGAGATAAAATTTATGCTGAATCCGTTTCGAACATTAAGAACCAAGATCCTGTTCGGGATGCTGCTGTCCCTTGTTCCCATGATTATTATTATCGGGACGACCTACTACTATTTTCGAAACACCACCGTGGACCATGGTCTGAAAATTATGGAGTTAATTGTCCAGCAGGGGGCATTGGAAATTAATGAATTTATCGCCAACCAGAAAGAGACCTTTATGCAGCTCACCCGGGACGATACATTCGGGATCGCCATTGAATTTGAAACAATTGAAGAGTTTGAGATGCATTTTGAGTCCATTCTTAATGACTACAAGGGGTTTTCAGGGCTCTATCTCCTTGATAAAAAAGGTCGGGTGCTGATCAGCAGGGCGTCCAAAGACAGGAAGGCAGATACCAAAGCACAAAAACAAGGAGAGATATTTGATAAAATTAAGAATGATGATCCCGCAACTGACCGCCAGGCCTTTTTGATGGTGGATGCCCCTTATGAAATAGATTCCAAAACAATTGCATTCAGTTTTCGTACTAAAGATTCCCAGGGCAAAGACAACGGGGTTTTTCTGGCCCTTCTTGACCATGAAATTATAGAAGATTCAGTGACACGATTTGCGAAGATCAGCAGGAAACATGGCATTCTAAATGCTCACTTCATGATATGGGATCTGTTTGAGAAGTCCGTTTTTTCTTTTAGCCATGAAAGCAATCATGACATTTTAAAAGAACAGGCAGCAGGCTTTACCCATGGGCTTGAAGTATCTAAAACCGCAAAGACGATCCCATTTTCAAGTCATGGGAAAAAGCATCTGGTCAGTTTTCAGGTTCTGACGAATCCGGACACTATTTTCAAGCAGCAGAAAACAGGACAGGGAAAGCTTTATTTAACGTCGGTTTTTCCTGAAAAAGATCTTTTATCAAGTGTTCGGCAGACCCTTTTCCTGGCATTGTTCATCGGCTTCGTGGGCGTTCTGTTGATTTCCCTGCTCAGTTTTTTTGTCTTAAAAGAAATTCGGGTAAAATTTAATAAATTTTTGGCTGTTTTCGAGCGGATGAGCCAGGGCGACATTAAAGAAACACTGGATATCCAGGGCGAAGATGAGATTGCCGAGGCTGCAGATTCATTCAACCGGCTGGTGCTGTATCTGCAGGCTGTTGTTGATGTGTGTGAAGGGATTGGTCAAAATGAATTTAGAAAATTTGATGCGCGCAGTGATAATGATGTGCTGGGCCATGCCATTGTCCAGATGACCTCACGGTTAAAAAAAATTACCCAAGAGCAGAGCCTGCAGGACTGGTACAAGACAGGGCAGGCTGAGCTGAACAACCTGATGCGGGGCGAACAGAGCCCTTCGGCGCTGGCGTCTGGTACGGTGTCATATCTGGCAAGGTATATTGATGCCCAAATCGGAGCGATCTATCTTGTGGGTGAAGATAATCTGCTCTGTTTGAGGGGCAGTTATGCGTTCCAGAAAAGAAAACATCTGTCCGGGCAGTTTAAGCCCGGCGAGGGGCTGATTGGACAGGCAGCCCTTGAAAAAGACTATATTCTTATCAGCAATGCACCAGATGACTATATCCTGGTGGGATCCGGCCTGGGTCAGGCAAGTCCCGGGTTCATTCTTGCCATGCCTTTTTTGTATGACGGCGTGGTCAAAGGGGTCATGGAGTTCGGTTCGTTTGAAGAATTTTCAGACAGGCATATCGATTTTTTAAAAAGTGTGGAAGAAAATCTGGCGGTTAACTTTATCACGGCCCTTTCCCGGTTGAAAATGGCGGATCTGCTGAAAAAGACCACACAGCAGGCAGAGGAATTAAAAGACCGGCAACAGGCCCTTGAAAATTCCAATGCAGAGCTGGAATCCCAGACCGCCCTTTTGACCGAGTCTGAAGCCAGGCTTAAGGTGCAGCAGGATGCATTGAAGGTGACAAATGAAGAACTGGAGGAAAAAAGCCGGGTACTTGAGGAACAAAAACAGAATATTGAAAAGCAGAACATCAAGCTTCAAAGTGCCCGGAATGTCATAGAAGAAAAAGCAAAGGATCTTGAAACCGCCAATAAATACAAATCAGAGTTTTTAGCCAATATGTCCCATGAGTTGAGAACACCTTTAAACAGTATCCTGCTTCTGTCCAACCTGCTTTCGAAAAATAAAAATCAGACATTTTCACAAAAAGAAGCCGAGTATTGTCAGACCATCAACCAGTCGGGTCAGGATCTGTTGTCTTTGATCAACGATATTCTTGACCTGTCCAAGGTTGAAGCCGGGCGCATGGAGATCCATATTGAAAAAATATATCCAATGGATTTTACCGATTATATCCAGCGCAATTTTTCCCATCTGGCCAAAGAAAAGGGTATCTCCATACAGACCTCTTTTGGCGACAATCTGCCTGATGTTTTTTATTCCGACAGACAGCGCCTGGAGCAGATAATCAAAAATCTTATTTCCAATGCCATCAAGTTCACCCAAAATGGGTCGGTTACCATCCGGATAGAACAGCCTGCTGAAAAAAGAAAAGTAGGCCGGATGAAAATAGCGGCTTCAAAAAGCCTGGCCATCAGTGTTATCGATACCGGTGTCGGTATTGCGGAAGATAAGCGGGATATCATTTTTGAAGCATTCAGGCAGGAAGACGGTACAACGGTTAGAAAGTATGGGGGAACAGGGCTTGGGTTGTCCATCTCCACGCAGCTTGCCGATCTTTTAGAAGGCGAAATCGATTTACAGAGCCAGGCCGGAAAGGGCAGCACATTTACCCTTTATCTTCCCATACGGCATTCCAGTCTCCTTTCCGAGCCTGCGCCTGCTAAAAAAGATGCGCCGGTTAAAACATTGGACCACCCTCACGCAAAAGAGAGTGTTGAATACACGCCCAAAGGGCTGGGAAGCATCATGGATGACCGGCGCATTCTTTCAGATAATGATTTTTCCATATTGATTATAGACGATGACCCCAAGTTTGCCAGGGTTCTGTTTGATCTTGCCCATGAAAGGCAGTTTAAATGTATTGTGGCACAGGACGGTGAAACCGGGTTGCAGATGGCGGATCAGTACAGCCCGTCGGCTATCATCCTGGATGTAGGGTTGCCAGGCATTGACGGATGGGAGGTGATGACCCGGTTGCAGAAAAACAGGGGCACAAGGCAGATCCCGGTACATTTCATATCCGCCCATGAGAAAAAGCAGTCCATAAAAACGTTGGGGGCCTTAGGGTTTCTAAAAAAACCGGTTTCTCTGGACACGCTTGAAGCGACGTTTAAAAAAATTGAGTCCAAAATTTCAAAAACCATAAAGCAGGTAGTACTGGTCGGTGATCAGACGAAGGATATGCAGGCTGTCAAAGATACGCTTGACAGTGCAGATATCAAGCTGGTCATGGAGCCGGTGTTGGAGAATGTCGAAACAGTTTTAGACCAGAAAGATATTGACTGTGTTGTGATTGTCATTGACCCGCAACAGGGATCGGACCGGACTCTGCTTGCAGGGATCAAAAAGAAAACAGACCAAAAAAATATCCCAATGGTTATTTATAGTATCTCTTCTTTGGATGATGAACACGGCGAACAGCTGACTGGGTTAACCGATGTGCTGATCTCAAAGAGCGATGACAAGGCCATGGAAAAATTATTGGATGAAATCTCGCTATTTCTGCACCGGGTGGAAAAAGATATTCCTGAAAAACAAAAAAAGATGATGGCCAGGCTGTATGAAAAAGAGACGGTGTTTGAGGGTAAGAAAATTCTTGTTGTGGATGATGACATGCGAAATGTGTTTGCATTGATGAATATCCTTGAAGACAAACAGGTGGATGTGGTTGTGGCTAAAAACGGTGCCGAGGCGTTGGAAAAGCTTGAAACGGTGCCTGATATCGACCTGGTACTCATGGATATCATGATGCCGGTCATGGATGGGTATCAGGCCATGACCCGTATCAGGGAGATGCCGTCATTTAAAGATCTTCCCATTATCGCGTTGACGGCTAAAACCATGCGCGGGGACAGGGACAAGTGTATTGAATACGGTGCCAGTGATTATATTCCCAAACCCATTGATATTGAAAAGCTGATGAGCCTGCTGCGGGTCTGGCTGTATGGGTAAATCAGACAGGAAACCTGAATGAAAATCATGAATGATCCGGAAAACGAAGAAATTGAGATCAGATGCCTGATAAAAGCGATGCATCTGAAATATGGATACGACTTTCATGGTTTTTCAGATACGGCATTGAAACCCAGAGTGCTGGAGTTTATGGCAGATGAGAATATCGAGACCATATCACAACTGCTGCATCAGGTGATAAATGACAGGGTGCTGTTTTTGTCACTGGTATCTAAATTAACCATTAATGTGACACAGATGTTTAGAAATCCGGCCTTTTATCAAATACTTCGGTCAGATCTGTTTGAAAAGTTCCGTGATGCTCAATTTGTTAAAATCTGGCTGGCCGGTTGTTCAACAGGAGAGGAGGCCCATTCTGTGGCAATTGCGCTCAAAGAAGAGGGCCTGTATGACAAGTCCCGAATTTATGCGACAGATATCAGCGCGCCGGTATTGGAAACGGCACAACAGGGAATCTACAATGCCGGTTTGATCAAAGACTATACAAAAAATTATATTCAAGCCGGCGGCAGAGGATCTTTTGCACAATTTTATACAGCGGCCTATGATCATGTCCTTATGGATTCGTCTTTGAGAGAAAATATCTCGTTTGCAGTCCATAATCTGGCGGCTGATGGATCATTCGGCCGGATGGACATGATTTTATGCCGAAATGTACTTATCTATTTTACACGCCGGCTGCAATCCCGGGTGCTCTCTCTTTTTTATGAGAGTTTAAACGATAACGGTATTCTCTGTCTGGGGGCGGGGGAAAGCGTGATATCACTTGAGAACGCAGATAAATTTTTCAAGGTATTGAACGCTGAAAACAGGATTTATCAAAAAACAGGGAAAAAAGAGACGTGATTTAAATGGAATTGGAACACCAAAATCAGTCGATTCTCATCGTTGATGACAAAAAGGAAAATCTGGTGGCCCTTACGGCATTGCTGGAACGGCCGGGGCTTGTCCTGGATACGGCGTTATCCGGGAATGAAGCCCTGGGCCTGGTGGTTGAAAATCAATATGCATTGATTTTGCTGGATGTCCAGATGCCGGATATGGATGGGTTTGAAACTGCTGAACTCATGAAAATGTCCATGAAAACCCAGCATGTCCCTATTATTTTCGTCACCGCCATAAACAAGGATGAAAGGCACGTGTTCAAAGGGTATGCCTCAGGTGCGGTGGATTATATTTTTAAACCGGTTGAACCCCGGATTCTGATCGGCAAGGTTAATATTTTTCTTGAAATAGACCGGCACAAAAAAGAGATCGAACAAAAAAGCCGAAAACTGGAAAAAGCACATGCCCATATCCTTGAGCAGAAGCAGGCGTTGGAAAAGGCCAAAGAAGATACGGAAAAGATAAATGCAAATCTTCTTGAAAAGACCCGAGAACTTGAAAAAGCACTGCAGGTATCAAAGGCTTTGGCCCAAAAAGCAGACGCTGCCAATAAAGCCAAAAGCGATTTTCTGGCAAATATGAGCCATGAAATCAGGACACCGATGAATGCCATTATCGGCCTGACGAGCCTGATGCTGGATACAAAGCTTACTGCAGATCAAAAAGATCTGGCTGACACGGTAAGCTCCAGTGCAAACCTGCTTCTTGGGATCATCAATGATATCCTCGATTTTTCAAAGATAGAGGCTGGTAAACTGGAGTTTGAACAGCTTGATTTTGATTTAAGAACATCATTGGAGGATATTGCCGAAGTTCTGGAAGAAAGAGTGTTGTCAAAGGGGCTTGATTTTGCCCTGTTTATTCACCCTCAGGTCCCGTCACTGATTACCGGCGATCCGGGAAGATTGCGGCAGATTATTTTGAACCTGGCCGGTAATGCTGTCAAATTTACAGACACGGGTGATATCTCTGTGTCCGTGTTTCAGGAGCACGAGACCGATACCGATGTCCTGCTGAAGTTCGAAGTGTCGGACACAGGCATCGGCATCCCAAAAGATAAGATAGACACACTTTTTGAATCATTTTCCCAGGCAGATGCATCCACGACCCGTAAATACGGCGGCACAGGACTTGGGTTGACCATATCCAGGAAATTGTGCCAGATGATGGGCGGGGAAATCAATGTGAAAAGTGACCCTGGCAAGGGATCGGTTTTTACGTTTACGGCCAGGTTTGATAAGCAGGACGAGACCGAAGTCCCGCTGACCCTGCCGGATAATATCAAAGGGAAAAAAATCCTGGCTGTGGATGACAATGCCATACAAAGAAAGATGCTGGGCTCATATTTAAAGCAATGGGGGTGTGTCTGCACCATTGTTGAAGATGCACAAAAGGCAATGGATGCCCTTTTAGATGCAGCGGACGCGGTGCCGTTCGACCTTGTGATCACCGACTATATGATGCCGAAAACCGATGGCCGGATGCTTGGTAAAAAAATAAAACAGGAGGATAAACTGAAAAAGATTCTGATGGTTATGTTGACATCCCGCGGTATAAAAGGGGATGCCAATATAATGAAGCAGATCGGGTTTGATGCCTATTTAACAAAGCCTGTGAAACGGAATCAATTGTATGACTGCCTGTTGTCTGTTTTTGGATACAATGCCCAGCCGTCGGAGAAAAAGAAATTTGTAACCCGCCATCTGATTAAGGACAATCACAAGAGACGTTTCCGTATCCTGCTTGTGGAGGACAATGCCGTTAATGTAAAGGTGTGTGTTAAGCTGCTCAAGAAAATAGGGTTGACACCGGATGTTGCCGACAATGGGGAACAGGCGGTTACAGCCCTGGAAAGCAATCAATATGACCTGGTGTTGATGGATGTTCAGATGCCGGTTATGGACGGGTTCCAGGCAACAAAGGCAATCCGTAAGCCCGGATCGACGGTCCTGCAACCGGATATCCCCATCATCGCGCTTACCGCCAATACCATGAAAGGAGACCGGGAAAAATGCATGGCATTCGGCATGAATGATTTTATATCAAAACCGATCAAACCGGCAATACTGTATGAATTGATTGAAGACTACAGGAACGGGTCAAAACAGTTATAACCACCTCGTAAGAGGGGAATTGAAACCGGCAGGGTACTAATTTGTATAGCGAAATTTTATTAATAAATCACTTGGTAATGCCAAGTTTTTTCATCCGGTTTCTCAAAGTGCTTGGGTTTATATTTAAAATTTTGGCAGCACCCTTTTCTCCACTGATTCTGCCATCAGTACGACTTAAAACCTGAAGAATATGTTGTGAGATTACTTCGTCCAGAGTTTCAGGTCTGTTGGACAATCGCGACTGCTCAGAAAAATCGGTTGAAACGATACCCAGATTATCAAACTCCAGAGGTCCTCCCTCAGGACTAAGTATCAATGCTCTTTCAATGATGTTTTGCAGTTCCCTGACATTGCCCGGCCAATCATATCTCATCAACATTTCTGCCGCTCCAGGACTCAGCGTGGGAATCGTTTTAAGTTTTAATTCTTTTGATTTTAATTTGATAAAGTGCTGAATTAATGCAGGAATATCTAATCGTCTTTGCCTCAATGGTGGGATGATAACCGGGAATACATTTAAACGAAACCATAAATCTTCCCTGAACAGCTTGTCTTTAACCATTTGTTCAAGATTTCGATTTGTTGCGGATATAATCCGGATATCAAGCGGGATCGTTTTGCTTCCTCCGATTCTTTCAATTTCCCGGTTCTGTAAAACCCTGAGCAGTCTGACCTGTGCCTGGAGTGGCAGCTCACCGATTTCATCCAGGAAAATGGTTCCCTTATTGGCGCGTTCAAACCGCCCCCGCTTTAATGTTAAAGCACCAGTGAAAGCGCCTTTCTCATGTCCAAAAAGTTCACTGTCAATCATGGTATCAGGAATTGCACCGCAGTTCACACTGACAAATGGGCCTGAACTGCGTGATGATGAGTAGTGTATTGTATTGGCAACCACATCTTTGCCAACACCCGTTTCACCCAAAAGGAGAACCGGGCTGTCATGGTTGGCCACATGTTGAATCTGGTGCATTACTTTCTTCAATCCAAAATTTGCGCCCACGATCTCATCACCAAAGAATCGCCGAAGTTCACCATGCAGGAACCGGTTATCATCAGCCAGAAGCGCATTCAGCTTAATTACTTCGCGATGTTTTAAGGCATTGGACATGGCAATATTCAATGGTTCCCTCAAGGAGCCTATTAAATCCAGATGTTCTTTTGTAGGCTTCTCCGGGTTTTCATATATAAGGACAAAATAGCCGAATATATCTTCAAATGGTTTTAAAAACACCACTATTGAGTGGGATGGTGGCTGATCATAGAATGCTGCTATATCCTGAGCAATTGGCATCTTGTCATCTATTAAAAAAACATCCATTCCTTTGGGTTCACTTTCAAGCATCGCCCTTGCATCATCGGACAAGGGTGTAATCAAGTCGAGCTTTTGGCATTCTAATTCGTCAGCATATGCAATAGATCTAATTGCTTGATATTGCGGATCATAAAACTGCAATATTGCTTTTTGGACCGGCATCTGTTTCTTCAAAAACTTAATTAAATTCTGGAGGGCTTTCTCAATCTCTATGTCGCCACAGATCTTCAAAGTGGCTTTCCGAAAGAAATCATTTTTATTCATATCCCCGTTTCCTATCAAGGTTCATATCAGATGTTTCTCTATTTTTAGAATTATACGTCGTATGTGGCAAGTGCTTTTCGCCTTATTTGGCGAAAAATATTGCGAGAGGTTATAATGTCCTGATTTTAAAAGATAAAAATCTTTGGCACAGATTTGGCTATAATAAAAACTATCTGCCGGTCAAAGGGTAGAATATTGAAAACCCAAAGGGGGGGAAATAACAATGGAAAATATATACCATTTGGAATTATTAGCGAAACTCAAGCAGCAAGAGATTTTAGACTGTTTTGGTATCTGTATCCAGACCAACGCATTGGAAACATTAAAACAAGAGCGGAGGAGTTTATTTAAAGATACTCAAACCAGAATCAAAAAGCTGGGGTCTGCAATTAGAAACTTGTTTAATACAAAATCAGGAGTGCGAAAATGGAATGGCTTGAGATTATAGAGCTTAGATCCACTGTTTTGGATAATACGGCATTAAAAAATGAGCTAACAGAAATTTTAAAAGAGATTAATGCCGAACCTAAAGAAAATAGAATCAAGCTTTTTTCCAGTGACACAATTGATACGGACTTTTGTGTATATATTGAGCATTTTTCCGGACCTCCAGTAAAAAAAAGCAGGCTGGGACGTCATATTTACATGACCCTGAAAAAATTTGGACTCATTAACCATAAAATATGGGTAACACTTTAATACAAACAGGTGATCAAATGAACGCACAGAATACCGTTTTATATGCAAAACAATATCTTTCTCAGAATCTGGATACCCGTGTATCACTGAAAGAGATTGCCCAAAAAATGAAGGTTTCTCAATTCCATTTCCTGCGCATGTTTAAGGAGCATATGGGCGTTTCCCCACATCAGTTCAGGATACAGACAAGAATACAGGCGGCAAAAAGTTTGTTGCAAAAAGAGACCCCACTTGTTGAGGTTGCACTTGAGACCGGATTCACCGACCAGAGTCATTTCACAAATACATTTAAAAAATATACCGGTGTTACCCCAAAAAAGTTTATCAACAAAACAAAAAACTTTGGGCAGAACGCTTGAACTTGGTTGCGGCAATGGAACCTATTCTGAAATTTTAATTCGTGAAGCAGAGCATCTTACTGCCACTGATTTCTCTGATGAAATGGTTGCCGTCACAAAAAAGCGACTTCAGGGTATTGGAAATATTAGTGTAGAAAAAGCGAATTGTTTCAGCCTTTCTTATCCTGATTCCAGTTTTGATACTGTTTTTATGGCAAATCTTTTACATGTTATTCCTGAATCGGATAAGGCTGTTTCAGAGGGCAAAAGAGTATTAAAAAAAAATGGGCGGCTAATCATTATCAGCTTTACGACTGAAGGGATGACTTTTTTCAACAAACTTGGAATGATATATAGATATTTAAAAACTTACGGAAAGTCATCGCCTACCGCACAAACAATAAAAGTACAAGAAACACGCGAAATGTTGATAAGTTGCGGATTTACCGTTGAACAAGCAACGTTAATTGGGAAAAAATCAAAAGCCATTTTTTTAACCGCGATTGCAAATCAGTGATGAATGTGAGCGCTTGGCTGGAAGGTTTTATATGAACTGTATCATATGAAATAGTTTAGATAAAACCTGACACCACCCCCGGATATGTTGATCACAGGATTGATTTGACCATCTCCAGGATCTGGGATGTTTCAAATCCGTTCAGGCAGATGGCGCCGGACCGGCACGAAGCAACACAGAGCCCGCACCCTTTACACAGGGTGTTCATTATTTTTGCCTTGCGCGATCTTTCATCGAGCCTGGGTGCAAAGAAGGGGCAGATAGCGACACAAACACCGCATTTGCTGCATTTAAAGGGATCCACATAGGCAAAGGTTCCTTCCAGGGCCACTTTTTTTTGCGACAACACCGTCACCGCCCTTGCTGCGGCTGCCTGGGCCTGGACAATTGATTCGCCTACGGTTTTGGGACCATGGGCCATGCCGCACAGGAACATACCGTCTGTGGCAAAATCATTGGGCCGCAGTTTGACATGGGCTTCGGTAAAAAAGTTGTCCTCACTCTGGGGAATTTTGTAAAAAGAGGACAACGGGTTGTTCTTTTGGGCAATGACCGCTGACCCTAAAACGAGTAGGTCCGCCCGGATAGCCATGGTCTGCCGGAATACAATATCCGTGAAGCTTATGGCAAGGGAACTATCTTCCTTCGTAACATTGAAAGGAAGCTGTGAATTATACCGGATAAAATGAATGCCAAGATCCCTTGCCTTGCGATAGAGCAGCTCGCGCATGCCGTAGGCTCTCATATCCCTGTATATGATGTAGATGTTTTTTTCAGGATCTTTCTGCTTCAGAAGGATAGCATTTTTGATGGACTGGGTGCAGCAGATTTTCGAGCAATAGGGCCGCTCATCTGTTCTGGAACCGACGCATTGAAGAAATACAACGGTTTTGGCAGACGATTGAAAGTTATCTGCGCAAAAGGATTGTTCCAGTTCCAGACTGGTCATTACCCGGTCACTTTCACCGTAAAGGTACTCGTCGGGGATGTGCTGGGATGCCCCGCTGGCGATAATGGTGACACCGTGATGCAGGATTTTTTTCTGGCCGTTGGTGACAATAGTGGTTTTGAAATTGCCGATAGACCCTTCCACCTCCACTATGTCTGCATTGAGCCAGTATAAAAGATGGGTCTCAAGCGTGACCCTGTCCATCAGGGCGTCAATATAGCGGGCAATGTCTTCACCTTTCCATGTTTTATATAATTTGCGGGTCTGCCCCCCAAGCCGGTGTGACTTTTCGATAGCAAAGGTGACAAATCCCTGCCGGGAAAGGGTGATGGCCGCTTCCAGGCCGGCCACGCCGCCGCCTACAACCAGCACATGCTGATTGATGGTCATTTCAGGCTGTAAAAGCGGCCTGAACATCATGGCTTTTGAGGCAGACATCTGGACCAGATCTTTGGCTTTTCGGGTGGCATCGTCCATATCGGATTTGTGAACCCAGGAACACTGGTTCCGGATATTGGCCATTTCAAACAGGTATTTGTTGAGCCCTGCCTTGGTAATGGTCTCCTGGAAAAGGGGCTCATGGGTTTTGGGGGTGCAGGCCGCCACCACCACGCGGTTGAGATTATGCTCTTTAATGATCTGGGTCATCTCATCCTGGGTATCCTGGGAACAGGAGAAAAGATTCTGTCGGGCATAAACAACATAGGGCAGCGTTTTGGCGTATTCCACCACCGCCGGGACATCCACGTAAGCGGCAATGTTGGTGCCGCAGCAGCAGACAAATACCCCAATTCTCGGCGGTTCCCCCCGGATATCTCTTTCCGGAGTTGCCTCTAAGGTGGTTGTATCCAATCCCCTGCTCTCCTTGAGCAGCCCCCCGATCATGCCTGACGCGGCACTGGCATCAATGACGGCAGACGGAATCGCCTTGGGACTGTGAAAGGCGCCGCATATATAGACCCCGTCCCGGGATGTCTGGACCGGTTTGAAACTGGTGGTCCGGGCAAACCCGAACTCGTTGATATCAATGCCCAGCATGTCTGCAACTGTTTTTGACTCTTCAGGGATTGTCAGGCCCACGGACAGGACAACCATGTCAAAATCTTCATTGATCCTGTTTCCCTGGGCATCAATATACCTCAAGGTATGGTTCCCGGTGCCGTTTAAGGGGTCAATGGCGGTGATTTTTGATTTGATGAATCGTACCCCAAGATCGTTTCTGGCATAGTTGTAGTACCGCTCAATATCCTTGTTATAAGTCCTTAAGTCAATGTAGAATATGGCGGTATCCAGGGATGGAATATGCTCTTTTGCCAGGATGGCACCTTTAATGGAATTGGTGCAGCAGACACCCGAGCAATAACCGTTGGCGCCAATATGCTCGTCTCTGGAACCAATGCAGTTCAGCCATGCAATCTTCTTGGGCTCTTTTTTGTCCAGCGGTCTTACCAGATGCCCCTCAAAGGGTCCGGATGCAGACAGGACCCGTTCAAATTCAAGGGAGGTAACAATGTTTTTACTTTTTTTATACCCATAGGTATCCCATTTGCCCGGATCATAGGCCATGCTGCCGGATGTCACGACCACGGCACCAACGTTAAGCGTCAGTTCTTCTGCCTGCTCTTCAAAATCAATGGCCTGGGTCGGGCATATTTTTTTACACAGCCCGCATCTTTTTTTCTTTAGATAAATACAGTTTTCCTCATCAATGCTGTACTTTAACGGTACGGCCTGGGCATAATCGATATAAATCGCTTTTCGTTTGCTCAATCCCTCGTCATACGTATTGGCAACTTTTTTAGGACATTTTTGTGCACACTCGTCACAGGCGATGCACTTCTCCTGGGAAACACGCCTGGGGTGCCGGGTCAAGGTGGCGGTAAAATTACCGGCACTACCCGTAAGACTGGTAATTTCAGTCAGTGTAAGAAGTTCTATGTTAATGTGCCGGCCGACCTCGACCAGTTTGGGTGAGATAATTCACATGGCGCAGTCATTGGTGGGAAAGGTCTTGTTCAGCTTTGACATCATGCCGCCGATGGAAGGGGACCGGTCAGCAAGATAGACATGGAATCCGGAGTCTGCCACGTCAATGGCAGCCTGCATTCCACTGATTCCCCCCCCAATGACAAGTACCGACCCTGAGGTTTTGTTAATCATGCGAAATCTCCTGTGTTTCCCCTTCAATTGGGGGTAAATAAGAGGTAAGCGAATCGATATCAGCCATGTGGTGGGAAAATCCCAAGCGTTCCGGGTCAATCCCCATGGCAAGACCCAGAAGCTGCGGATATAAAACAGGTGCAAGAACCGGGCGGTTGTTATGTTGCCGTGCAATACGGGTTTGAAACCGGTCAAACTGCAAAAATGAGTATGGGCAGGCCACGGCGATGAAATGGGCACTGTTTTCAAGTGCGTTGGCCAGTTTTGTCTCCATGATCTGACGTGATAGATCATCATTGATACCCAGAAGCGGTGCACCGCAGCACTCTGATTTTTTGGACCAGTCAACGGCCTTGGCCCCGGTGAGCTTGACAAGGTCATCAAACATGGCGGGCACGGCCGGAGAATCAAATTGGGTCACCTTTGCAGGCCGCAGGGCATGACACCCCACACTGGCGGCAATATTAAGTTTTTTATATTTTGTTTGAATATGGGACTTAAGGGTTTTTATCCCGATCTCTTCATGGAGGATGGATAAAAAATGTTTGACACAAACATCATCGGTATAGCTCAGCCCTTCCCTGTTTAAGGTCTGATTGACCTTTTCAATAAGTACCTTGTCTGTGCTGAGCTGGTGCTGGGCCATTTTCAGGCTGCCGAAACAGCACTTACACAGCACCATCAAATCGTTCCCCTCTCTTTTTGCCAGGGCCAGATTTCGGGCAGATGATAATAGAAAGGCAAATTCATCAATACTTCTTGACGGATACCCGCAGCATTGAAATTCTTCGACAAAGGCAAGTTCAATACCAAGTTTGTCGCAGACCGCTTTGGCAGCATCCTGGTATTGCGGTACGCGGGCCGGGATATTACATCCTAAAAAAAGTGTAACCCTCATGACTCTTTATCCTGGATGGGGTTAAAAGTTTGATTCTTCAACATGAACAAAATATCACAGACACTGACATTCTGCGGGCAGTTTTCCTGGCATTGATAGCAGCTCAGACAACTCCATGCCATGGCTGTTTTTTTCGCTTTGAGCGTCATACCAAGTCCCAGCGCGTACATGATCTGATGGGGCATCAGTGTGAGCTGTTCTTCAGGGGTATCAAATTGAGCCACCACCGGGCAGATCGTGGAGCAGTTCTGACATCCGAAACAGTGGCAAAATGTACGGGTTGGGGGCAGGCCGTGCAGGGGGGCGGCTTTGTCGGATTCCATGTCAATGGGCTGAACTGCGGAATCACCAGGTGGCGGCGCCAGGTTTTCAGGCAACAGACGCGGCTTTGTCTCACGATCCTGTCGGGCCGTGTTGATTTTGCGAATAAAGGAAAATCCGGTCAGTGCCAGCGGGCTGTCCGGGTGGAGCGTTGAAAGATGTTCCCTGACGGTATGCCACAGGGATTTTAAATGGATGCCGGACGGGCAGACAACCGTGCACCGGTCACAGCTGGTACAGAGCATAATTCCTTCAAACAGTGTCGTAAGGGTGGCGCGATCCACCTTTTTTATCCGGGATGCTTTTTTTAATGCCTGCAGTTTTTCCGATGGCAGAATGGTTTCATTGGGAATGATCTCTCGTAATAAACCGGCGGAGCACTGCAGGTTGCAGGTGCCGCAATGGGTGCAGGCATCCAGCGCCATTAACTGCGTTGTCAATTGCCCCCCGGGAAAATCATGGGATTTTTTACGAACACTGTCGGTTAAAAGGCTGACAGGAGTGGCCACCACATGGAACAGTTTGCCAAAGGGTATCAGTGCCAGGCCTGCAAAACAGACCAGGATATGGAAATAGTAAAAAACAGTAACCATTTTCAAGTTGTCCAGCATCAGGGCAACCGGGGAGAGCAGCTTGGCTGTGGCATAACCCAGAAAAGCAGATTTGTTGGGACTGTGGCAGTCCATGCAGCTGGATTCGTGCATTTCCAATCCCAGCTCAATAGTGTCCGGGTCAAACGGTGCTGATACCCGTGATGACACCAGGGCAAATTCTTTTACCCAGAAAGCCTCCAGGGCCTCGACATCCTCATCGTCATAAGAGAGCCCGGCATAGTCTTCCACCATGACCGTAAATTCGGTCACCGAGGCCATTTTCATCCCCTCCAGCAGTACACCCGAAAGGATGATTGCCAGAACAATAATTATTAAAAACAGGTCCGATCTCGCATTTCTCAACCGGTGGGGCTTGTTGATATATCTTCGGTATACGGCAATGCCGATACCGGTCAGCACCATTAATCCAAACAGGCTTCTTAAAAAGAAAAACGGATTAACGGTGGAGTAGTAGTAGGGGAAAAATTGTTCCGTGATAAGGGTGTCCATGGCATGCATGACAACAAGGGCCATAAAGCCGCCAAAGATTAAAAAATGCATGAGCCATCTTTGCAGGCTTGTTTTTAAAGTCCGGTGCTGGAAAAGGATGTCAATAAAAAAGGATTTGGCAAGAGCCACAAAATCGCGGCTGAATATGGTTGCGGCGATCTTTTTAAGGGTGCCTGAAAGCCTTGAGGTGTCCTGTGGCGGGAAAACGTTTGGAGACCTTTTGGTCCACAGGATAAAATTGATGCATACTCCCGTTATGCAGATAGCCAATGAAGTATATAGCAGGATATCAAAAATCATGTTCAATCACCCAGTTGAGGTAACAAAATCATATTCACAAACTGCCGGCATTCATGAGATCGGAAAATAGCGTTGTCAAAGGTCCTGGTTGCAGGTGCAAGAACAAAACAACCCGGAGAAAATCTCACTGAGCCGGGTTCAATTGCTGAATATCAATAACCGATTGATTTCAAAGCTTATCTCCAACAGTCAAAGGCTTAACACAATTTATTGAAAGTTAAAAGGCCCTTTTTTTTACACCATTAATGGTCTTATGGTAAATTATCAACAAGGTGTTGTGTTTTTAAAATTATTCAAGTAACTTAAAAAGCTGGTTCCGCAAACTGAGACATTAAAGGGTCATTAAAAATAAGGATGAATAGCGCATGGGGTTGTCATTAAAAGATCTTTATTCTCTGGGACAGTATACGATTGGCATTATTGAAGATCCCAAAAATGAAATAGACATCAGGCCGGAAATTCTAAATAAATTGAAACGGGAAGTCACTGCAACCAAAAGAGTGATCAGTGAAGTGCCCCAGGATAATTTAGAATTAAACAAATTAGTTTCCTATTTTAAGAAGCACAAGACAATTGTGGATGAAGTGGCGCAAAAACCTTTGATCGGCATGGATATCGAGTTTACACTGCGGTTTATTACGTCCAATCAACGTCGGATTAACGAAATCCTGGGAAAATAAATTCTATTTATACCCTCTGATTTTAAACAGTGCCGGCAGGCCGGGTAATTGAAACAGGACAGTAACCTCAGGCCCGGATGAACACCTCTCTTTTTGCAAAAAAAACACCTATCTTCAGATTCGTACGAAATTTAAAGCGTGGCCATAGGATAAAAGCATTTTCAATTATAGCCTGAAAACTGAAAACACAGTGAAGAGGATTAGAATGATCAGAACACCCCGGCCAATAGCCATGGGTGTCAGGCGTGCTGCAATACCCGGGTTCTTTATTTTTTTAATGCAGTATTCGCTGAGTTCCACAATATGTCTATCGACAGCAGCGCCTATTGCCGGAAGGGGGCCTTTGCAAAAGGCCATCAGTTTTTTCCCCAGCATACGGACCGGCCAGTCAGTATCCAGCACAAATCCGGGGCGGCCTGTCACAAGCTTGCGCAAAAGCCAGAATCCCAGAAAGGAGAAGATAAACAGCTGGATCATAGAAAAGACGCGGGTGATGGTAAACGGGATGTATTCAACCGGATAGGGCAGCAGGGTATACAATAATTTTGGATAAACACCCAGGAAGATGCATAAGAAGGCGAGTATTCCCATCCCGATCAGCATGTGAAAAGGCGTGTTAAAGGCCGAGTCCTTTAACCGGGGTTTGATACCGGCCGGCGGCTCTTCACGGCCCTGGAGCCACATGTTCCACGGCAGTTTCAACCCGGTATGGAGAAATGTTCCAATGGAGGCCCCTTCAAGCATCAGGTAGACAACCCACAGATGGGCGACCTCCGATGCCTCAATGGTCATTGTTTTGCTGATGAACCCGCTGAAACCCGGGAATCCGGATATTGAAAAGGCACCTATCATCGTCATCCAGAAGGCTATGGGCATGTATCTGTACAGGCCGCCCAGTTTGTGGAATTTTGCCGTGCCTGCAACAAAGAGTATGCTTCCGGCGCCCATATACAAAAGCGCCTTGTATATGATGTGACAGAACGCGTGGGCCGCAGCCCCGTTGATGGCCATCTCGGTCCCGATCCCCACCCCGGCCACCATATAGCCGACCTGGGAGATAATGTGATAGGAGAGCAGCCTTCTGCCATCATTTTCAAGAACCGCCATGAAGACCGCGAGCATGGCGGAACTGATCCCCAGCCATATCAGAAGATCAAGGCCGGCAAACGCTGTAATCAAACAGAATACAGCAGTCTTGGTAGTATATGCCGTCATGTAGACAGATCCGCTTGGAGATGCTTCCGAGTATGCATCGGACAGCCATGAATGAAACGGTATGGTGGCCGAATTGATGACAAAGCCAAGGAGCATGAAGATGGACCCCAGGTGCTGGCGGTCCCAGCCCCAGGGAATCTGCCCAAAGTCAATGGATCCGGTCTGATGGGCATGGAGAAGGATACCGGCCAGTATGAATAATCCGCTGACATGGTGCCATATGATGTAACGGAAAGCGGCCCCTCTGGATTTTTTTGTGCCCCGAAACAGAAGAAGGAAAAAAGGTGCCCAGGACATGATTTCCAGGCTGAAAAAAAGGGTGAGCAGATCTCCGGCAAAAATGGCGCCCAGCGCGCTGCCCAGGTAGATCATGGCCACGGTGTGTTCCCAGTGGTTTTTAGCTTTAAGGGCATAAATATTCATGCAGAACGCGGCGATAACATAGACATATCCGAACAGAATACTGAGCTTGCTGATTCGGCCCAGGATCAAGGTGTATTGCAGAAAAGGAATCCTCCATTTGTGAAGTCCTGAGAATCCCGGCGGAATATCGCCAAACACGCCCATTGAGGTCATCACCAGGATGGTCAGCCCTGTCAAGGGAAGCAAAAGAAAATAGGCCCGCTGTGCCCTCTTGTGCGGGATAAACGGTATTAAAAAAGCGCCCAAACAGATGACAAGTCCGGGATGTATCCAGCTATTCACCCTTTTCCCCCTGTTCTCTTTTTTGGTAATAGTCCTCATCCACAACGATGAATATGCCCATGGCTTTGGCGATCAGGATCAGCAGCATGCAGCCGAACAACCCAAACAGAGCGAAAAACTGCGGAATATGCTGAAACGAAAAATGGAAGTGAAAAACATTGTTTTTCAGCCAGTAAAAATCAAGGATCAGGCTTGCCGCAAGGCAGACATAATAGAGTCGCCAGAGCATTTTTTTTGGGAATTTCCTAAAATCTATCATGGTCATGGCCCCCCGAATATATGTGTCACAGCCGTTACAGCCAAATCGTAAATGTTGAAAATATTGGGAAACAGGCAGAACCCAATGGAGAATGCAGCGGTGATTGCCAGGGGAATAATCATGAAAAAGTTCAGGGGTTTGCGGTGTTCAATGGGCCTTGTTTCCTCTGTAAGAAGCGCCACTTTAGGCTCTTCATCATCAAGCAGTTCGTATGACGGCATCTTTGCAAAAAAAGCATCCCGAATAACCGGGAAAAAATAAACCACGTCTAAGAGCGACCCTGCACAGATAATTATTAAAAAAATAAGCTGTCCCGACTCTATAGCGCCTGATGCAATATGCCATTTGCTGATGAAACCGGCCAGGGGCGGTGCGCCGCACATGCCGAAGGCGCCGACAACAAAGGCGCCGAAGGTGACCGGCATTTTCCTGGCCAGGCCTCCCATGTCACTGATGGTCTTGATACCTGCAATGGCGGCAATGGCACCGGCACATAAAAAAAGGGTTATTTTCATAAAGCCGTGAAACGGAATGTGTAAAAGCGCACCGGTCAGGGCCATGGGGCTCAGCATCGCCACTCCCAGCAGAATAAAGGAGAGTTGGTTGATGGTGGAATAGGCCAGCATCCGCTTAAGGTTTGTCTGGCCGATGGCATAAACATTGGCAATGATGACGGTAACAGCCGCTAGGGTTGCCAGGACAATTCCCAACCCTAAAATCTGCATCAGCTCAATGCCGTAAATATGGCAGACAATCCTGATGATGCCGAAAACGCCTGCCTTTACCACGGCTACGGCATGAAGCAGTGCGCTCACGGGTGTTGGTGCCACCATGGCGCTTGGCAGCCATGAATGCAGCGGCATCCAGGCTGCTTTGGCAAATCCGATCAGGAAAAAAAAGAAAATGACTTGAAGCGCCATCTTGGGTGTATCGTTTAATGCGGCATTCAATATTCCCTGACCCCTGAAATCTGTTGTTCCGGTCAGGTAATAGGTGGCCACGATGGCAATCAGCAGAAAGACACCGCCGCCAAGCAGGTAGGCCAGGTATTTATGGCCGGCCGAGATGGCTTCAGGGGATTCGTCATGGGCAACCAGGGGATAGGTTGAGATGGTTAATATCTCATAAAAGATAAAAAGCGTGACCAGGTTGGCGGCAAAGGCAATACCCACGGCACCGGCCAGGGCCAGGGCAAAACAAAAGTAAAACCGTGTCTGTGCGTGTTCTTTTAATGACCGCATATACCCGATGGCATAAATGGAGACAAGAACCCACAGACACGATGCGGTGGTGGCAAAAATAAGCCCCAGCGCATCGACCTTAAAGGCAAAGTCAACACCCGGAAGAAGCCCGGATACGGTAACCCCGATGGGACCGTTTTTGAGTACAACAGGGGACATGGACAGGACAATAAAACACAGTATTATGCTACCGGTAAGAGTGACGCTTTCCCTTACATTCGGTCTTCTTCCGGTTAAGGTAATGAGTGCTGCGACCAGAAAAGGCACGATGATGGCCCACACGGGCCGTATGCTTATGATAGATAGTTCTGTCATTATCCCTTTTAAAAAATGGTAAAGTTAAGTACCTCATTGATGATAAATTGATTAAATATGCCAACCAGAAGGATCACACATGCCATCACCACAGCAGGCACCAGCATGATCACAGGGGCATCCTGACCATGGGTGGTTTGCATGGAGACTTTGTGCCCTTCAATTCTCTGAGAATGTGTGAAAAGTGTTTTGTCAAAAATTTTAAAAAAAAGTGCAATGTTAACCATTGTGCATATTAAAAGGGCAGCGACAAACCCCCATTGATGCGCCTGGATTCCGCCCAGCAGTAGATACCATTTACTGAAGAATCCGCATGTCGGCGGCACACCGATCACCGAAAGGGCTCCGACCGTAAATACGGCCGCAGTAACGGGCATGGTTTTAAATATGCCTTTAAAATTGTCAATCTGATGGCCGTCTTTTTTGTACATGATCTGTCCTGAGATCATAAACAGGCATGTCATCATGATGGCGTCATTGATAATATGGAACAGGGCCCCTTTCAGGGCAGTGGCGTTTGCTACGCCGATGCCGCCGATAATGTACCCGATTTCGGCGATGATAATATAAGACAGCATCCGTTTGAAATCCTTTTGAGACAATGCCATGAGTGCGCCGAACAGAATGGCCAAAGTTCCCATCCAGACCATGATATCGGTGATCCCCAGCATGGCGGTGGAAAAGGTTGGTTCAAAAACAGTGAACATCACCCGGATCAGGACATACGCCATTACCTTGGTCGTTAACGGCGCTACCACGGTACTGACGGCTGAGGGGGCAAAGGTGTAGGCATCCGGCAGCCATGTGTGCATGGGGAAAAGTGCTGTTTTAATGCTGATGCCGATCAGAATGAATGCAAATCCCAGTATAACCGTCCGTGAATGATAGAGCCCCGGCAGAAGTTGTGCCAGATCCACCATATTCAGCGTGCCTGTGGCAATATACAGATATCCCACCCCTAAAAGATAGAAACTTGCACCGATGGATCCCAAAATTAAATACCGGATGCCTGCGACAGTGGCCCTTTTGTCCCCGACAGCAACAAGAGCGTATCCGGTCAGGGATGCCACTTCCAGAAATACAAAAAGGTTAAAAAGGTCACCGGTGACGGCAATGCCTATAAGTCCTGTGATCAAAAGAAGAAACAGACTCCAGAACAAGGTGTTTTTGTCCGGCAGCTCTTTTTGTATGCTTTTTTGGGCATGGATCGCTGACGTCAATGCAATAAAAAATATCAAAATCATTATGAACGCATTCAGATGATCGATTCTAAAGACAATGCCCATGGGTGGCGCCCAGCCGCCCAGTTGATACTGGATGACACCATTCAAATTAACAGCATTGAAGATGAGTACAGAAGCCGCAAGGCAGACCGACATGGCAGCCAGGGTAAGAAGAAAGGCTGCATTCCGGTACCGCTGCCCGATAAGCGTGTTGACAATAGCTGTCATCAGGGGGGCAACGACAAGGATAATCGGTAATTGCTGGTTCATTTGCGTGGTGCCACATCCTTATTTAGAATTTGTCGGACTATAAAAGCTTGCTGATATCCGGGTGTAATTTTATGGTTTTGACAAATTGGTCGGTCCGTGCATCAAATCGTTTTTTAAGTACATATAATAGACGCTGGCTGATAATGAATCCCATGGAGTGATCCTCTTCCATGAGTTTTTTTATCTTGGACTCCCTGAAAGAATAGACTTCACAAGGTTCTGTACAGATAGCATCTGTTGAATAGAGCCCGTTTTCCAGCATGGCGGACCAGCCGAATGAGAACCCGGGCTTGATGGCGCTCAATGACACAGTAAGGGTTGCTGTGATCCGCTGTTCCAGAAGCACCTTGCCCTTTTTTAACAGGTAAAAACGGTCTGCTTTCTCTCCCTGCACAAACACCATTTCGTTCTCATCAAACAGCAGCATCTCCGTGATGGGAACAAGGGCTTTGAGCATGGTATCCGTGAGATACCCGAACATGACAAATTGTTTTAAATCCTTTACCGCAATCATAGCCCTCCTTTGTGATCAACATGGCGTGGAACGTCTCTTTGTTTTTCCGCCGTGGTATCTGGAGCTTTCACCATGGCGGAAAGGATTTTGTCCTCCTCAATGGTTTGATAATCCTTATGGATCTTGATGGTCATGGCCAGTGCTACGCCAAGCGTTGCCACGGACACGACAATAGCCGTCAGCATGAGTACATGGGGCAAAGGATTAATGTAGTGCACAGCATGGATGGCTTCATGACCGTCTCCTGTGTGATGTGCCACAATGGGAATGGTGGCATCCCTTTTGGCGCCGGTGGAGACGAAAAACAGGATAATGGCAGTCTGCAGGATATTGAGCCCGATGATTTTTTTCATGTAATTGTTCTTAATGAAGATACCGTACAACCCCATCATCATTAAAATGATAAAGGTGAAATAGTTCATTCGTGAAATGAAAAATGGGATGATTTCAGTCATGGCTACAATCCTTCGTCATGTTTCCCGGCCGATGCCAGGTTCAGATATAAAAGAATCATGGTGGCCATGACCGCCATTCCTACCCCGATTTCCACAATGAGAATACCGTGGGATCTGGCTGTGACGGCATCTGTCCTTAAAACAGAGGCAAGGGCACTGTAATCAAGAAAGTTTGTTCCAAGCGCCACGCACAGGATGCCGGTGCCGGCATAGATCAAGACCCCCAGGGCACAGAAAAAAATGGTGATTTTTTCACTTATCTGGCGCAGGGCCAGCCGCATATTGAATCCAATGGCAAAAAGAACAAAAGAGGCCCCTAGTACAACGCCGCCCTGGAAACCGCCTCCCGGACTGTGGTGGCCATGGGCAATAACATATAACGCAAACAGCTGGATAAACGGAATGATCATCCGGCAGGTGGTCCGGATGATCAAATCATGGGGAATCCAGACAGAGTCAATCTGCTCAAAGTTCTCAGATTCTTCCGGCATCTTCCCCCCTTTTTCTATCCGCAGGGTGATGCCGGTGGGGATGTGCCGGACCATCCGGGATGCGGGGACCGTGATTTCAAAATTTCTTAATAAAAACATGCAGACAAGGCCGGCTGCAAAAATGACAATGGTTTCAAACAGGGTGTCATATCCCCGGTAATCGGCCAGGACGGCAGTGACAATATTGGGAACCGAGGTGTCGGTCAGGGAGTGCTCGATATAATATGGGGACAGGTGGGTGGATGCCGGTGATGCCGGATCGCCCCATTCCGGGAAATCAAGGGAACCGTAGATCAACAGCCCGCCCATTAAAAGAAATATTATGATGCCGGTTCTCTTCAATTGTCCGTCCTCCGGGTGGTGTGAAGTACGGCGGCCACAAACAACACCGTACTGATACCGGCCCCGACACAGGCTTCGGTGAACGCCACATCCACAGCCCCCATAATGGCCCATAAAAGGCAAAGTAGAAAACTGTAGGCCCCGAATAATATGGCCGCACTTAAAAGATCGGTAACGGCAAGCGCCCCCCATCCGAACAGGACAACCAGAACCAGGATAATTATTTCAATCTGCCAGATCATATTTTGTGTTATTCCTCCCTCTCTTTTGTCCAGGGCGTTAATCCTGCCCTGACCCCGGCATCGACAATTGAATGGATGGCTGTCGGGCTGGTAATAAAAACAAAAACCAGGATCAGGATGATTTTGATCGATGTGATCGCGGCCTCCAGGGTAAATGGCTGGATAGTATAAAGGGCAAAGGCCGACATGGTGATGACAAGGCCGCCGGTATCCAGCTTTCCGGCCGGGTGCAGCCGGGAGTAAAAATCGGGAAACCGGATAATCCCCAGGGACCCGCCGGTAAAAAAGATCAGGCCGCAGATAAGAAGGATGGTGATCAAAATCGTCATGCTATAGGTCCTCCCTTTCATCATAAAGCCCTTTTCGCTTTTGGAAATATCTTGAAGCGGCCAGAACTGTGATAAAGTTGAGCATGGCGTAGGCAAGGGCAATATCCACAAACATATCCACCCGGTTGTATAAAAGACCGATGAGAACCAGCATGACAATTGTCTTGCTGCCAATGGCGTTTACACCCATCAGCCTGTCCAGTACCGTGGGGCCGAAAAGAGACCGCCAGGTCGGCATAAGCATTAACAGGCCTAAAATAATTCCGAAAAATAAAAAAATATCTTTCATAATGCTCCCGCTATGCATCAGTGTTCATCAAATACGTCGGCTATTTTATCTCCCATGGGACCGGGCAGATCCTGACCGGATTTGTCGTCGATACAGTGGACGGCAAATGATCCCATCACCCCGGCATGGATGGTAATTGTTCCGGGGGTAAGCGTGATGGAATTGGCCAGGGTGGTCCGGGAAACGTCACTTTTAAGTCTGCTTTTAAACGTTATAACTTTAGGGTTGATTAAATCCATCATCCTCGGGTGAAAGGTCAGGTAAAGAACATGCAAGTTGGCGATAAATATCTGGTTGAACAGCCATGGCAGGTATCGTGCGAACCGGGCCCAGCAGGAAAGAAGTCCTGCGGACAACGTTTTCGGGAACAAAAGACGACTGCTTATGGATGAAACAATGAGGCAGGAAATGACGCCTAAACCCAGGTGGAAAGCGTCAAATTTTCCTGAAAACAGGATCCAGAAGCTGAACATGATGACAAATGTCAGAATAAATGGAACCAGCCTTTTCTTCTTTTTTTTCGGGGGGGAAAAATTCAATGGTCACAGTCCTCCTTTTGGTGATCGCTTTGAACCCAGTCGCGGGCAGTACGGTTGACCAAAATCACGGCATGTGCAAATCAAATGAAATGACCACAAATGAATGATCTATAGCAAATCACGGAAACAGGTTCCGATACACGGATATGGTTTTCTATCACTCAAATTTTAAAGTCCGTTGAGTGACAATCGATTTGCTTTTGGGTGATTCTTTTTTATATGATTTTTTTAGGAACATATTTTTAAGAATCACTATCATTGCAAAAACAAGGAGTACTACTATAAACCGACAGCACCAAAAGGAGAATCAGGACCCGTATGCCGGATCAGGTCGGCAGATCAAAAACAGCCTGATTAATGATGGACATCCTGGTAACTTGATGATTTGTACCCTTTTAATTTTTGAATATGGAACGTCAGGATTCGGCTGCGATAATTGGTAACAAAACGCCGCAGGGCCTGTTTCCCATCATAAAATTCTTTGGATTGCAACTTCCGGATCAGATGGTCAATGTCGGAAACTCTTCCTTCACAGATAAACCCGGGACCATCACCGATCAAAACCTCCCATTCACCGGCCACAGTAACTCCGACCTTTTCTAAAAGCGGGAAGTATTCGTCCACAACAAACCTTTCGTAGTCCTGTTTCTTGCCTCTGCGGATATCCCACATCTGATTGAATTTAAGGGTATCCTGGCGGACATCCATGATGTAGGAATCAACTTTTCCGGTATTGTCCAAAACCTTTGTTTTGTAGTCATAAACCAAAGATCCCAGTTTCTGCTTTAATGCTTTGTAAGCTTTGTCCTTTAACCCTTTTTCAATGATCTCCAGATCTCCACTGGCGGTTTCGAATACAACTTCACTATAGGCACCGATAAGAACGGACCAGACCGCAACCGTATGCATGCCCAGAGCATTGACACCGGGGATAAATTGATTAATGATGAACTTCATGTACTCATCGTCTTTGCCTGGAATGATGGACCAATAGTGATTGAGTTTGACTGACATGGCAAGTCCTCCTTTTTAGTGAATCATCAAAAATAATAGGGAAAGGGCTAAATTTTCAGCCATATCAAAATTTAGCCGGTTCTATGGTTTTTAACCATTTGAAAACATAGATAAAAAACCATGGTTCAAGGGTTCTTAAAGTACTGCAATTCAAACGGATGAAGTGATTGTCACGTGAACATTGAAGATCAGATTCGCAGGAAAAAATACATTCAAGAGGAAATCAGAAATCTACTGGAAGCTACTGTTTAAAGCATAATGATAAGAGTTTTACTTGTCAAGTTAAACATAAGTGATTTGCCTGCGACATGTCGGCCGGCCCCCCTTGCCGGGATCTTAAATAGTTCTTTCCAGATTGATGACTGCCCTGGAGGGCTGGAACCGGTTGGCATTGAAGTAAGCCATCAGATGCTGGTCGTTTTTTTCAACCAGGGTATTGATTTTTTTAACGCCCAGCTTTTTAAGGTGGTCAATGAATTCATCCATCAGTTTTCTGCCGATTCCCAATCGCTGATAATCCGGATCAACCCCCACGGTATCGATAGATGCGCTTTCCCGGGAAATACCGAAATCCCCGATATATAATTCACCAATGATAAATCCGACCACGTTTCCCTTGTCTGTCTGAGCCACAAGAGAGGTGGGCAGATATTCACCGGATTTAAATAGCAGTTCAAACTTTTGTTCATAGTACTCAGTCCGGGAAACTCCCAGGACCTTTTTGTCAATGTAAATGACGGCATTATAGTCGCCATCCTCCATCAGCCGTATATGAAAGGGGCTTTTACTCATGGGGCCTCCTTTGGGTTCAATGGTGGTGGGGGATCCTTTGATACTTACCAGTATAAGAGATCCAGGGGGGCATGTAAATTGAAAATTTGCAGGCGGAATGGAACGGTGGTGTATCGAATGAACCGTGGGTTATTCATCCAGAGTATTCCGGACAGTCTTTAAAAGCCGCATTAGATCAAACGGTTTTTCCAGGTAGTTTTTAATGCCGACTTTATGTGCCAGTTCTCTTGTGATGTTGCGGCTGAAACCGGTACTGATGATAATTGGGATGTCCGGACGGTGTTTGAGCATGTCAGCGGCCAATCTATCCCCTGTCAGTTTCGGCATTGTCAAGTCCGTGATGACAAGGTCAAACCGGTCCGGATCTGATATGAAGATATCCAGTGCCTTTTTCGGGTCGGATTCTCCAATGACCTGATATCCATGCTTTTCAAGAATGGTTTTACCCATTTTTACGATGGAAATCTCATCGTCAATAAAAAATATGGTCTCATTTCCTTTTGGAATCTCAACCGCAGCAGGCTCGTCACGGGTCTGTTCCTTCGGGCCTGCCGGCAAAAGAACTTTAACGGTAGTGCCTTTGCCCGGTTTGCTGTAAATAGAGATACGGCCCTCATGATTTTCAATGATGCCATGAACGACTGACAGGCCTATGCCTGTACCCTGCCCGACTTCTTTGGTTGTAAAATAGGGGTCAAATACCCGGTCTTTATATTCCGGATCAATGCCCTGCCCTGTATCACTGATTTCCAGTTGAACGTATCTCTTGGAACTGCCGGTTTTCCGGGTATCAGCACCACGGGATAGAGCTGTTGTGTTTGACAGACGTATCTCAAGAAGGCCGCCTTTTTCAGCCATGGCCTGTGCGGCATTGGTGCACAAGTTGATAATCACCTGGTGGACCTGCGTGGGATCCGCCTCTATTGGTAAGGGATCCGGGAAAAGATCCAGTTTGATCTCAATGGTTGACGGTATGGAAGATCTTAACAGCTTAATACACTCTCTTACGATGGTGTGAACATATATCCGTTTTTTTTCTTTTTTGGTTTTGCGGGAAAAACTGAGCAGTTGCCGGACAACATCCCGTGCCCTTAAAGAGGCAATATTGATTTCGGACAGGTTTGTTTGAACCGGATCTTCTTTTGGGAGATCTTCCAGAGCAAGTTCCGAGTTTCCAATGATAATCCCTAAAAGGTTGTTGAAATCATGGGCAATCCCCCCTGCCAGCGTGCCGATGGCCTCCATTTTATGGGCCTGTCTCAGCTGGTCCTGGAGCTTGTCCTTTTCGATCTGCATGGTTTTGGCGTCTGTAATATTCCGGGAAATTCCGATCAGCCCTATAATGCTGTTGTTTTCATCTCTGTAGGGACTTTTGTTTGACATCCACCAGGTTTCACCATAGGCAGTATCCAGTTTTTCCTCAGCATGAATCGTTTGGCCTGTCTGAATCACCTTATTATCAATGCTGGTAATGACATCTGCAGATGCCGCAGGAAGCAAAAGAGCATCTGTCATACCGATGACCGCATCCAAAGGCTTGCCCAAAGCCTTGCAGGTGGCGGAGTTTGCCAGGATGAACCTTCCTTTTAAATCCTTGATGAAAATGGCGTCTGTGGTGGTTTCCATGACCGCGTTCAGCAGACGATTGGTTTCTTTCAGTTTTCCGGTCTGCTGCGCCAGTTCTCTGGTGCGTGAATTAACTTTGGTTTTTAATGACAGGGTCCATAAAAGGATCACCAGCACAGCGAACAACCCAATACCGGCAAAGATCAGAACCTGCTTGAGAGTGGCAAATCCACGGGTTTGTGGAAACCCCAGCAGGTTCCTATTCAGAATTCGGGAATAGGTTGAATTTTTATCTGTTTTAAGCTTTTCAAGCTGGATATCCAGTTGTTGGAGAATCTTTGGGGTTCCTGTTTTGGGTGCGGCAAAAAGTATCTCCAGGGGAGCGTAAATGATGGCACTTTTTTTAACCGAATACTGTTTTTCGTTCAAAAGGCCGAACAGGCGGTTCACGGCACCGGCATCTGCACGGCCGTCAGCGATCATTTTGAAAACGGTTTGTTGATTGTCCACAGGTATGGCAGTGAAATTAATATCAAATTTGTGCAACATATCTGACAAGGTATTGAACATGATATGTCCTTTTTGATAGGCAATTGTTTTATCCTTAAGATCTATGATTGTTTTGACAGGTGAAGCTGACGGTAGATATACCTGGCCCCAGTCGGTGATAACAGGCTCTTTGTTGAAATTGTATATCAGTCGGCGTTTTTTTGTTGCGGCAATGGGACCCAGAAGATCCAGTTCTCCTCTTTCGGTCATTTCAAGGCCTTTAAGCCACGACACCGGTACAAGATCAATCTTCCATCCTGCCTGTTTCGCGATTTGCATGACCACATCCGGGTAAATGCCTTCCAGGGTCCCGTTCTTTGATGTAAAAGACAATGGCTTTGACTCGTGGACACCGATTTTGATGGTATCGGCACAAAAAGCGGTATTTGCGATAATAAGCAAGAGCGCTGTTAAAGTACCACATGTCCATCGTAAAGGTCTGAATTCCATAGGTGTCACTATCCGTCTGGAGATTTTGTGAGCGTCTTTTTTTGTAAGTGTCTGTTAAGATGAAATAAGATATATTAGCACTGTGGAAAATAAATGGCAATCCCGGTAACGTGGCAGTTGCAAAAAGGGGCGGATAAGAAAAATGTTGTTGACAAAGCCAAGTCAAATTAAGTACTTAAGACGACAGTTCGTTCACTGGGGGTGCTTTCGTGTAAAAGCTGAGAGAAGTTGAAAACTTCAACCCTTGGAACCTGATACGGTTAGTACCGGCGTAGGGAAAGTGGGTAGTAGCAGCAACAACTTATCGAACACAATTTATCCATTTTTGCCCGCCTTTTAACCCATCGTTTCAGGTTCATGAAAACCAGATATGCTAGGATTATTATTTTATGAACATTAACCTGAATGGAAAAGCAATCGAGAGCCAAAGCGCAACCCTCATGGCGTTGGTCCGGGAAAAAGGTTTAAAACCCGCCTCCCTGGTCGCGGAAGTCAATCTTGAAGTCATTGCCCAGCAAGACTGGGAATCGTTTGAAATCAAAGAGGGCGACACCATTGAACTGTTGAGTTTTGTCGGGGGAGGATAAATGGAAGAAGAAAAAACAAAAGCGCTCACGCTGGGTCCAAAAACGTTTGAAAGCAGGCTTTTAACAGGAACAGGCAAGTTTGCCTCCAAAACACTGATCGCCCCCATGCTGGAGAAAAGCGGGTCCCAGATGATCACCGTGGCATTGCGTCGGGTGGATCCTGACTCGCGGGATGAAAATATTCTGGATTTCATTCCAAAATCGGTCACCCTTCTGCCCAACACATCAGGGGCCAGGACCGCGGAAGAGGCGGTAAGGATCGCAAGAATCGCAAGGGAAGCCGGATGCGGAGATTTCATTAAGATCGAAGTGATCACGGATATGCAGTATCTTCTGCCCGACAATCACGAGACATTAAAAGCCACCCGGATTCTTGCCAAAGAGGGATTTATTGTCCTGCCCTATTACATGCCCGATATAACGGTGACCCAGCAGCTCCATGAAGCCGGTGCCGCAGCGGTCATGCCGCTGGGTTCTCCCATCGGCACCAACCGGGGTCTTGAGATGAAATCCATGATTAAAATGATCATTGAGACAAGTACGCTGCCGGTGATTGTGGATGCGGGTATCGGCCGGCCGTCCCAGGCGGCAGAAGCCATGGAGATGGGCGCGGATGCGGTTCTGGTCAACACGGCCATTGCCACAAGCGTTGATCCTGCCATGGCAGGCGAAGCCTTTGCCCTGGCGGTCAAGGCAGGCAGGATGGCATATCTTGCCAACATGGCGGGTGAAAGCCGGTTTGCCAGGGCGTCATCTCCTTTGACCGGCTTTTTAAGGGAGTAACCATGTCATTTTTAGACCAGGTAATAGAATACGAATCATTTGATTTCAATGGATATTTTAACAGCGTCACGGCCCTGGATGTCCAAAACTCGATGACCCGGGACCAATTATCGGTACAGGATCTGTTAAACCTGTTGTCGCCGGTGGCCAAAGAATTTTTAGAACCCATGGCCCAAAAGGCGAGGGCCGTAACCCTGCAGTATTTCGGCAGGACCATCGGCCTTTATGCCCCGTTGTATATCTCCGATTATTGCGCCAACCAGTGCACCTATTGCGGATTTAATACCCATACCCAGTTTAAAAGAAACAAACTGACCCTGGAACAGATTGACCAGGAAGCCGCACAGATCGCCAAAAGCGGTATCCGGCATATCCTGGTGCTTACGGGTGAGGCTCCGGCCAAAACACCCATGTCGTATCTGACAGGCAGCATGCATATTTTAAAAAAACATTTTTCATCCATTGCCCTGGAGATGTTCCCCATGGGTGAAGATGATTACACCTCTTTAATAGATGCCGGGGCAGATTCTTTAACCGTATACCAGGAGGTTTATAACCGGGAAATATATAAACAGGTTCATCCGGGAGGAAAAAAGGCGGATTACACCTGGCGGCTGCTGACACCTGAAAGGGGGGCAACCGCCGGATTTCGGGCCGTCAATATCGGGGCACTGTTCGGGCTTGGCGAACCCATGGCCGAGGCGTTTATGGCTGTTCTGCATGCCAAGTACCTGGAACAGGCTTTTCCCCATGTGGAGGTTTCTCTTTCTTTGCCCAGGATGACAAAGGCCCACGGCGGTATATCCCCGCGGCATATCCTGACCGATATTGATTTTGTCCAGTGTATGCTGGCATGGCGCCTTTATATGCCGCGTCTTGGCATCACCATTTCCACAAGGGAGTCGGCGGTTTTCAGGGATCGTCTCATTCATCTGGGGGCCACGCGCTATTCTGCCGGTTCCAAGACCGATGTGGGCGGGTATGCCCAGGATCTTGATGACAGTACGGTCCAGTTCGAGGTGACCGATACCAGAAGTGTGGATGAAGTCACGCAGATGATTCGTCAAAGCGGTTATCAGCCCGTGTTCAAGGACTGGGAGATTTTAAGATGAAAATAGGCATCGCCGGTATCGGCGGCATCGGATCCAATGTGGCCCGGCATCTGGCACAGGCAGGTGTCCCGTCTGTAAAGATCGTTGATTTTGATATCGTGGAAACCAGCAATCTCAACCGCCAGTTTTATACGGTTGTCCAGGCCGGGGAAAAAAAGACAGACAGCCTTTGCACCAATCTTCACGGGATTTTTCCCAAAATGGAGATTGAGGCTGTGGATAAAAAGATCGGGCCCGGGGATGCGGATCGGATCTTTAAGGATTGTGATGTTGTGGTGGAGGGATTTGATAATAAGCAGTTGAAAAAAATGCTTATCGAAGAGTTGTCCCATTCCGGTAAGACACTGGTATCGGCATCGGGGATCGCAGGCAGGGATTTGGCCGGTGTCACCATTAAAAAAATCGGCAATTGCCATGTGGTGGGAGATTTGACATCGGACCAGGCAGACCATGTTCTTTTTCCGCCCAAAATAGCACTGGTGGCCGCCACCATGGCCGCCATTGTTTTAAAACAGATAAGGATAACAAAAAATGAAAGCATTTAGAGCCCTGGATGCCAATATCAACCGGTCTGCAGAAGGGCTGCGGGTTCTGGAGGATATGGCCCGTTTCCGGTTTGACAATGCCGGAATCTCGGCGGATCTAAGGGGCATCCGGCACAGGATAAGGGATCTGTTCAGGCAGGATCAGCCGCTTTTGCTGTCATCCCGCAGGGCCGACCGGGATGTGGGTAAAATTACCTCATCCGCATCACAATCAGACGTGCGAGGCGATGATAAGGATATGGCCCTGTCCAATTTCAAGCGGGTGCAGGAGGCGTTCAGATCCATTGAAGAACACGCGAAAACATCCGGCAGTTATGAAACCGGGAAGAGGGTGGAAACCCTTCGTTTTAACGTTTACTCTCTGGAAAAAAAATATATGGCATTGTTCCAGAAACTGTTTCCCAAAGGTGTTTACGGAATTCTTGGTGAGAAGTTTTCTCAAGGGAGAACCAATGTTGAAGTGGCCCAGAGAATGGTGGACGCCGGCATTGATATCCTTCAATACCGGGAAAAGGTTAAGGATAAAAGCCTGCTGGAAATGCTCAAAGAGTGCGAACAGATACGAAAGATTACGGCTGATGCCAAGGTGCCCTTTATCATCAATGATCATGTGGCCATTGCCCTGATGGTCGGGGCGGACGGTATTCACCAGGGCCAGGATGATCTGCCGATCAAAAAGGTTCGCGCGCTTTGTCCTGATATGATGATCGGGTGCTCCACCCATTCGCCGCAGCAGGCAGAAAAGGCTGTTGAAGACGGGGCCGACTATATTGGCGTGGGACCGATATTTGCCACCCAAACCAAGGAAGATGTCTGTGATGCCGTGGGGTTTGACTATCTGGAGCATGTGGTCAAAACCCATGATATCCCTTTTGTCGCCATCGGCGGAATCAAGCGGGATAACTTGAAAGATGTGGTGTCACGGGGGGCGCAAACCGTCTGCCTGGTGACCGAAATCATCGGTGCACAAAATATTGAACAAAGAGTTAAAGAGATAAAAGATATAATAGGAGAAAACAAATGAGCCAAGCGTATACGACTCAGATGGATGCGGCAAGAAAAGGGATAGTGACACCTCAGATGGAACAGGTGCTGGCCAATGAGCCTATATCCAAAGAAGCGTTGATGGATGGACTGGCCAAAGGTCACATTGCCATTCCGGCAAACAAGAACCATTTAAACCTGAAAGCCGGCGGTGTCGGCAAGGGGTTGACCACTAAGATTAATGTCAATTTGGGCGTTTCAAAGGATGTCTGTTCTTTTGACGCGGAAATGAACAAGGCCAAGATGGCCCTGGATTTCAAGGCGGATGCGGTGATGGACTTAAGCGTTTCCGGTGATACCGAGGCTTTCAGGAAACGGCTGGTGGCAGAGGTGCCGGTGATGATCGGTACGGTTCCTATTTATGATACATTGACCCGAACCCAGAAACCCACCGAAGAGATCACCATTGAGGACTGGTTTGAAACCGTTGAAATTCATGCGAAAAACGGAATCGATTTTATCACCATCCATGCGGGTCTGAACCAGAAATGTGCCCAGAGCATCCGGACCAACCCGCGGTTGTGCGGGATCGTCAGCCGGGGCGGGGCCATCCTGTTTGAATGGATGGCCAAGACCGGTAATGAGAATCCGTTTTATGAGTATTTTGACCGTCTTCTGGCCATCTGTGAAACCCATGATGTCTGCATCAGTTTAGGCGACGGGCTGCGGCCGGGATCGATCAAGGATTCCACAGACGCCCCCCAGATCGAAGAGCTGATCACCCTGGGAGAGTTGACCAAGCGCGCCTGGGAAAAGAATGTCCAGGTCATGATTGAAGGGCCGGGCCACGTGCCGCTGCATGAGGTTGAAATGAATATGAAGCTGCAAAAAAAATTGTGTCATAATGCACCGTTTTATGTGCTGGGGCCGCTGGTCACCGATATCGCCCCCGGGTATGACCATATCACGTCCGCCATCGGCGGGGCTCTGGCGGCCATGCACGGGGCGGATTTTTTGTGTTATGTCACCCCGGCTGAGCATTTGCGGCTGCCCACGGCAGAGGATGTAAAAGAGGGGATCATGGCATCCCGTATTGCAGCCCATGCCGGAGACCTTGCCAAAGGGCTGAAAGGGGCGGATGCCATTGATAATAAAATGAGCAAAGCCCGGGGGACGCTGGACTGGGACGGTCAGTTCGACTGTGCCATTGATCCTGAAAAAGCAAGGGCCTTTAGAAAATCCTCCCAGCCGTCTGAAAAAGATGTCTGCACCATGTGCGGTGATTTCTGTGCCGTCAAACGGGTGGGAGCGCTGCTGGAAGGATCCGAATAGAGAGCATTGTCAGGGACGGATCCTTGAAATACGTTAAATTGGCAGGGTTGATATAGACACTTTGGTTGATATCAACCCTGCAATTGGCTAAAAACAACCAATTTTTATCCTGCAAAAAAAATCCCATAATAGTCTAAAAAGTCAAATCACCTGCCAACAGCTGGATTATTATAATTCGTCATTTCTGGTATGCCTTTTGCCTATAGAACATAGGATATAGAATATAGGACAGATAACAGCAGAAAATATGGAATTTAACCAATTGGAAAACTATTTGCCATGCCAGAAAGCACCAATGAACGCCGGCATCAACAACGACGTCCTTTGAGGATGCCGGTGGCATATACCATGCAGAATAATCTTAAGACCCTGTCTGGATTTTATTTCGGTCAGACAGTTAATGTGCACTCACACGGGGCCTGCATACAGGCAAAACCCCATCAGATACCTGCTAAGGGAGATGCACTGACCCTTCAGGTGATGTCGGCGTCGGATGATCTGTTTAACAAATCAGATGTGTCTGTAAGAATTATAGGAGAAGTGGCCTGGGTGGACAGGCAGACCGAAATATTTGGTGTGTGTTTTCAAAACGGTGATTAGTACAGCGAGTGTCCTGGCATAACAATCTCCAGGTATTATGGGCTCACTTTGAGTGGGCGCAAAGGCCTTACTATGGCCTTACTATGGCCTTTTGATGCCGTATTTTTGCAACCGGTACCGGAGAGCACTGCGGGTAATTCCCAACTCCTGTGCCGTATTTGATTGATGCCAGTTGTGCTTTTCAAGCGCTGTGAAAAGCATTTTCTGCTCCTGGGCGGCCAGGTCCAGCTCCAGATGCTCCGGCGTCTCTTCAAAAGGGTGATTCACTGCTTCCCGGATAAAACCCGGCAGATGGTCCAATGTGATAATGTCCGCATCACAGACAATACAGGCCCGTTCCATTAGATTTTTTAATTCCCTGACATTGCCCGGCCAGGTATAATGGGTTAGAGCCGTCATGGCCGTATCCGAAACCTTGAGCAGTGGTTTTTTAAATTCGCGGCAGTATTTTTTAATAAAAAACAGTGTCAACTCCCGGATATCCTCGCTCTTGTTTCGAAGCGCCGGCATTTCCAGGCAGACTGTATTCATGCGATAGAACAGATCGGCACGGAATTTTTTTTCATGCACCATGGTTTCAAGTTTGAGGTTGGTGGCGGACAGGATTTTTACGGATACGGGGATTGTTTTGCCCGATCCCACCGGGGTGATGGTTTTTTCTTCTACTGCATGCAGCAGCTTGGGCTGCATTTCAAGGGGCAGATCCCCTATTTCATCCAAAAAAAGAACCCCCTTGTCCGCTTTTCTGAATGCACCGGTTCTGTCCTGCACAGCGCCGGTGAACGCCCCTTTTTTATGGCCGAACAATTCGCTTTCGATTAATTCCCTGGGGATAGCGGCGCAGTTGACCTTTACAAAGGGCCCCTTTTTTCTGGAAGAGGCAAGAAAAATGGCCCTGGCGGCGATCTCTTTTCCCGTGCCGGATTCGCCGGTGATCATGACGGAACTGTCGGTTGATGCAAACAGTGCAATATCACTTTTGATTTTTTCCATCTGCCCGGAAGATCCGATCAGCGCATCCATGGCAGCTGTCTCTTTGGGACGGGTGGTCAAAGCCTGGTCAATAACGTCAAGCAATGCAGCATGATCCACCGGTTTGGTCATGAAATCAAAGGCACCGTATTTCATGGCGGTGACAGCCGTTTCAACCGAGCCGTAAGCCGTCAAAAGCAGAAATGGAATTTCAGGTTTATTGAGCCGGCAGAACTTCAAGACAGCCAGACCGTCAACGGGTTCCATCTTCATATCAGAGATGATAATATCCGGTGAGATCCGGTTTAAAAGATCAATTCCTTCCTGACCGTCTTGTGCCGTGGTTACTTTAAAGCCCTGGTCGGTTAAAAACAGTGACAGGATTCTAAGAAGCCTTTGTTCATCATCAATGAGAAGAATATGGTGTGTCATGATGCTTTCCTTTTGGTTTATGCCGGGGCAAGTGTCTGTTCAAATGCTGGTGACGGGAGGGTTGTCAGCGGCTTGACGGGCAGTCGGATGAAAGCCATTGCCCCTCCGTGGGGGTGATTGTCAAGTTCAATGGTACCATTATGGGCCTGAATAATCTGTCGGCTGGCGGTAAGACCCAGACCAAGGCCCTGGTCTTTGGTTGTGAAAAAGCTTTTAAATACCTTGTCAATATGATTTTCACGGATACCCGGTCCGTTGTCATGGACACGGATCAGGATATGGTTTTTTTCATGCCGCAGTGTGATGTGAATTTTTCCTTTGTCATTCATCATATCTTCACTGTTCCGGATCAGGTTGAGCAGCACCTGGCTGAGCTGTTTGAAATCCGCATAAACAGGCGGCAGATCCCTGATATCCAGATCAATGGTCACCTGGGAACGGTGCGCGTCAGACCGCTGCCATTGATCAATCAATTGACGGATACCGGAATTCAGATCGATCTCTTTGATATCCGGCGCTTTCTGCCTGGCAAGCTTCAGGATGCTGTTGATGGACAAATTAAGGTGTTCGGCCTCGCTTAAAATATAGTGGAGCATCTCCCGGGTAATGTCCCGGGGCTGCTCCTGGTCGGCAAGATACTGGGCCGAACTGTGGATAATCCCCAACGGGTTTTTCAGCTCATGGGCCAAAAGAGAGGTCATCTCACCGATGGCAGCCATTTTTTCAGACTGGACTTTTCTATCGAACATATCTTCCAGCTGTTTTTTGCTTTTCACCAGGGACTCATGCTGAATTGCATTTTCCAGTGCCGTGCCTGACTGATTGGCAAAGCTGGCCAGAAGATGAATGTCTTCCTGTGTAAACAGACGGCCACTTTTTTTAGGGCCGAAAAACAGCAGCGCAGACAGAGATGACGACCCTTTAAGCGGCAATACCAGGGAAAAACCGGTCTTCTGAATTTCATCCAGTTCATTTTTAAGAATGGGGTCTTTTGGTGCGTGATATGTAGAGAAATAGTCGGCCTGGCTTTCGTTAAATGCGCTTACAACACGGCTTTTCAACCACGGTGTTTTTCCAAATCGCAAATGATCCGGGAATAATCGGGAACGGTTTTTTTCAAATGTCATTATGGCGGCGGAGCGAAGATTAATGGCGTCCGGAAGTTCATCAATCACCATCTCAACAAGATCCGGCAGGTGAAGAGTGCCTGAAATTTTGTTACTGAACCGGTGCATTTGTCCGGCAGAAATTGATTGATCCCGGAAAAAAAACGCCGTATAAACTGGTCCAGTTTCAGGATCAGCGGGTGGAAAAAAATGTTTACAAGAATTAAGAAGAGCAGGAACAGTTCTTTGGACAAAATCTGTTCCCCGAAAAACCATTTTTTCAATACTGCCAGAAACAGGGAATATATAATGGAAAGCCCTATAATGACGGTGAAATACGCCATGGTCCGGCTGATGATCTGATCCACATTAAACAGCCGGTATTTTAATATGGCAGCCAAGTAGGCCAGCGGCAGAACAAAAAAAGCAAAGACCACTACCCTAAAAGAGATCAGCGGTGCATCAAATATCAGGTTGGGTAAAAGGTAGAAAAACAGATACGGGGCAAATGTCAGCCAATACGCAATCAGCGGCAGCTTGATCTGGTTTTTTGTCTGGGGATCGTAGGTTTTAATAAAATCGGTTAAATGCTTGATAAACACCCCGAGGATGATCAGCGGCAGGTAAAGGTTTCTCAGCCGCTGGACCCAGCCGAAAAACTCCGGTGTGAGCCCGGCCGCAACCAGTGAGCCAAACATGGTCGTTACGGCCGGTAAAAGGTATATGCCTGCCGGTATCCACCATCGATGCCGGATAAGATCGCGGTTCTCCGGAAAGCATAAGGCAAAATGGGCCCATAAACCAAAAGATATCCAGTTGGGCACGGCTTGCAGGATAAATGCCGCAGAAAATATTTTCAAAGATAAAAGCCCGATAGCGGACGGAATGGTGGCGCAAAGGGAAACCGATAAACTGGTCAGCATCAGGAAAAACAAAAGGGGGGATTTCCCCGGTGGCGCACGGTGCAGGGCGATGGCACCCAGGATAAGGAAGATGCCGATCAGAAGAATCGTGGGCCAGATCAGCTCAAACAGTGACAGAACCGTAAAAGGTGTTGTTTTATACTCCAGCAGAATCTGTTCATCGCCGCGAAGAACGATCATCCCCCGGGAGTCTTTTTTTTTAAACAGCCCCAGACAGGAACCCATGATTTCATGGTGGGAAAGCCCCTGGGCCGCTACGATGATGTCGCCTACTTTGACATCGTTTACGGGAAGAAAAATTCCGGATATCAAGAGCCCGGCCTGGGTTTTATCCAGCCTGAAGCCGGGGTTGCCATGGATAAAGGCCGCATGAATAAATACAGCCACAATGACAATCGGAACGGCAGTGAGACTGCTCAAGACAAATTTTTTCATACCGGGTACCCTGCGGTGGAGCGTTAAGTTGTTCTTTAATGTTTAAGAAGAAACAAATTGCTTAGTTTCTGGTTATCAAACAGGCAATAAATGTCAAGACTTATCTTGTGTCACGGTTGCCATAACCCGCTTTATAAAAGATGTGGGTATGATTGGTGCAGTGCACCACTTCTTTTGTGAAAAAGCTGAAAATCATGACAGGATTTTATAAAATAGTAGATGAGCATAAGGCCAGGGTGCTTTCAGGCCGTAAGGCATGGCCCGGCCGCCCTTTGAATGGGCACAGGGAATATATAAGAGGCGATCATAAGATTAGCACAGGCGAACTGCACCGGCGAAATCTGCCATGTACGATCATATCACGCAACAAAGACGCTAAACACGGTCACTGCTTTAAAATAATACTGAATTTGGCCGGACTGTTAGTTGTCTGTGGCCGAGGGCTGCCGGTCTGATACCGCAGGCTCCATCTCTTTTTTGCAGAAAGGGCAAAAGATGGTGGCCATGTTCTTATCGTCCATGACGGTTTCCTCATCAATGGTCATCTCGAAGTTGTTTTTGCCCGGATAACTGCAGTTGTGATTGAGGCAGGTAAATAAGAGTTCCATGATTTTTCTCCTCTATTTATGAATGCTGTCTGTTAAGTTTACACCATTTAGACGTATTAATATATGGGGTTATTCCACAATCATTCAAAGCGGGTGAGCAGAAGGTGAATCATCTGTTATAGATGCGCACCGGAGCAGTCCATTTTCAGCTGACAAGGCCAGGCTGTTTTGGGCATTATATTTTTTGTTCAACCGCCTGAAAACAGGGGATACACAAATGCTCCCCGCCAAACAGCCGGATTCTTGACTCCATTGTTTTTTCGCCACAGTGATGGCAGGGGATACTTTTTAAAATCCTGGCCGGCCTGACCGGAGGTGCACTGATAGTTGTTTTCGAGAATAGATCAGCCAGATTGGCATCCAAAAGTTTTGAAATGCGTTGGTCCCTGTCGGTTTCATTTGCGGCAAATTCGTTGTTGAAGACAGCTCTGAAGCCTTTATTTGTGTCGCGGTTAAAAAACGTAAATGCGGATTTTCCGAAATCTTTATGGATCAGGTTCCCTTTGCCGAATGAGCAGCCGGTTAAAAACTGGATGGCATCCACGCCGCACATGTCTGTTTCCGTAACACAGAGGCTATTGGCAGTTTTGTGAATTTCAAGTTCCAGCCTGGCAAGCTCGGCGGCACGGATACCGATGGTAAGCCCGGGGCAGTTGTGGCCGTGGAAATCAATGGTTTTTTCTAACAATGAGGCGTCTAAGGCACAGGACATGTTTTGTGTCTCCCTGGGTTGGATCAGAGTATGTCATATTGATAAATTTTCATATAGGAATAAATATAGGCATGCATCCGGATATGGCAATGGCGGGGCGTCAGAAACGCTGAGTCCCATGGTGGTTTTTCAATGAAATGATTTGATTATTCATAAAACTGGTGTATAAGCACCTTGCCATGAAAAAAGAATATGCTTTGGGATTGTTAACGGTTCTGTTCTGGTCCACCTCTGCAACCGCGTTTAAACTAACACTGCGTTACCTGGAGGTGCTTCAGCTTCTCTTTTTTTCCGTATCAACAGCGGTTTTGATCATTGGTGCCTATCTGATGATAAAAGGGAAATTGCGTGATCTGTTCACCTTGGAAATAAAAGAATATGTATTCTATTGTGTCCTTGGGATTTTGAACCCCTTTGTTTATTACTGGATGGCCATTAAGGCCTATGACCTTTTGCCGGCTCAGATTGTCCAGCCCATCAACTATACCTGGGTGATCACCTTGTCTTTGTTGTCAGTCCCTCTGCTGAAACAGACCTTTACCAAAATACAGATGGCGGCAACACTCATCTGCTACGCCGGAGTGGTGGTGCTATCTTTCAGGACCCAGGCTTCCACAGGTTCGCAGATTAATTTTACAGGGGTATTCCTGGCAGTTTCCTGCACCATCATTTGGGCACTTTACTGGATTTATAATGTTCGGTCCCAACAGGATCCCATCATGGCTATTTTTTTAAATTTCCTTTTTAGCCTGCCTTTTATCGCCTTGGCCTGCCACCTGTTTTCCTCTTTTACCATCACCGACGTAAGGGGGATCTATGGAGCGGTCTGGGTCGGCTGCTTTGAATTCGGGTTTGCATTTATTACCTGGATTCTGGCGTTAAAACTTGCGAAAAACACCAACCATGTGACAAATTTGATTTTTTTAACCCCGTTTGTCTCTTTGATTTTTATCCATACCATATTGGGTGAAACAATCCGTTTGCAGACCTGGGCCGGGCTGGTTCTGATTGTCCTGGGGATCGGTATTCAAAAGTATAGTGAATATAGAGTCAGCAAGGAATAATCGGCTGCAAGGCGGTTGAAAACCGGGGTATGTCCTGGTTTTCGCACGATTTTCTTTGCTGATCTTTTCTCGGTCACTTGTATATCTTTTTGGTATTCTTTAAATAATGAATTGACAAAAGGTCCTGTGTGGTTAATAAATTGGTCATACGTCCGATCAATTTATTTTGCTAAAGGAATGCTATGGGCCGAAAAAGTATTGCCAAAGAACGTAGAATCCAGATTGTAAAAGCCTTTTACCGCTGTGCCGTTAAAAACGGCCAGGCCGCGGCATCCATTCGCGCCATCGCCCGGGAAGCCGGTGTTCAGCCCAGTACACTTCATCACTATTTCAAAGATCGTAATGAAATCATTGAGGAGTCCGTGGTCTATTTTACCGATATGATATTCACCGATTTCCACGAGCAGATGAAAGCCCTGTCCGGCATTGAAGAGCAGCTGGAAAAGGGTATGGAGTTTATCTTTTCAAAAGGCATGATCAATGCCGAATATACCGGGTTCTTCCTGGAGTGCTGCGTGGCCGCCCGGGACAATGAAAAGGTAAAACTGACCATTGCCCGGCTTTTCAGGCGGTTCAGGCAGGCCATCATAGAGCACCTCGAGAACCTGGACGGTTTTTCAAAGATGACAAAGCCAGACCGGCAGATGCTGGCCGCCATGATCGTGGCCCTGCATGAAGGTATTGAACTGCAGTGGTTTGCGGACCGGACGTCGGTGGACCTAAAAAAGGTATTAAAAACCGCCAATGATTTGATCCGGGCATTTATAGCGATGAAAACAGCTGCCATATACTAAAAAAGGAGTTGCCATGGGACGCGATTTAAATCAGAGGTATGAATCGTATAAAGCCTTGTTTGAAAAAGAGAGGTTCCCCTTGGCTTTTGTGGATCTGGACGCCTTTGACCGCAATGTCGCCTATGTAGCGGGCACCCAGAAAAAAACAGGCAAGACCATCCGGGTGGCATCCAAATCCATAAGAAGCCTTGATCTGATCCGCCGCGTATTTGAAAAAGGGGGTGTCGCATACAAGGGAATTCTGGCCTTTACCATGGAGGAGGCTGCGTTTTTACACGATAACGGGTTCAACGATATTGTTGTGGCCTATCCTGCAATTCGCCAGCATGATCTGGACCTGGTTTGTGAAAAAGTACGCCAGGGTGCCGATATCTGTATGATGGCCGATTGTTTGGAACATCTGTCAGCCCTCTCCCGGGCCGGGGAACAAAAAGGCATCACACTGAAGGTCTGTCTGGATATAGACATGTCGTTTCGACCCCTTGAAAAATTGAGTATGCCCGGTCTTCATTTGGGTGTGCGGCGAAGTCCTCTGCGATCAAAGGATCAGGTCCTGACCCTGGTGAAGCAGGTGACAGGTTTTAAAGGTATCCGGATCAAAGGGGTGATGGGATATGAGGCTCAGATCGCCTCTGTTAATGATAACTACCCCGGGGCATGGATCAAAAATACCGTCTTGAGGGCCTTTAAAAAAAGATCTGCCAAGGAGCTTGCAAAACGGCGGGGGGATATAATCCGGTCGGTTGTCCATGCAGGTGTGGATCTTGATTTTGTCAACGGCGGTGGCAGCGGCAGTCTTATCTCCACGGGCAAAGATGACAGTGTCACCGAGGTCACGGCCGGATCAGCCTTTTTTGCCCCGGGTCTGTTTCGCTATTTTCATGACGTAAAATTTGAACCCTCTGCCTTTTTCGGCCTCCAGGTGGCCCGAAGTCCGGAAAAGGGGATCGCCACCTGCCAGGGTGGCGGGTATATCGCTTCCGGAGAAGTGGGGGCTGGCAAATTACCCTGGCCCGTAATGCCTGAAGGGCTTTCCTATATAGAGATGGAAGGGGCGGGCGAGGTCCAGACGCCCCTGAAGCTGACCGGGGATGGAGCGGGTCTGGATATTGGTGATCCTGTTTTTTTTCAACACGCCAAGGCCGGGGAATTATGCGAGCGGTTTAACGATCTGGTGCTGGTAAAGAACAATAAAATTAAGAGAACCGTTCCCACTTACCGGGGGCAGGGCAACGCGTTTTTATAATGCAACAATATAGGAGTTTTCATTTCCTGACAGCTAAAGGCTAATAGCTGACAGCACGCGCGAAGGGCGCTAATTCAACATTAGGGGTAGGTTAAAGGAGATTTGTATGGCAGGGAAAATGTTTGATTTTATCATCGCAGGTGCCGGTATTTCAGGCTCCTTTATCGCTAACGACCTGTGCCGGGCAGGGGCAGACTGCCTGATGATAGAGGCCGGAAAGAACTATGAGCGCCAATCCTATCCCACCAACGGTATGGACGGTAATTCTAATCTTTACTGGTCCGGCGGCCTGGAGCTGGGGCATGACTGCAAAATCGCTTTTTTGCGGCCCAAGGTGGTCGGGGGCGGGTCTGTGGTGAACCAGGCGCTGGTGGACCGGTTTGACGATATCGCCCTGGACTCCTGGCGATCGGTCTCCGGTGTAAAGGATTTCAATATGGAGGAGATGGCACCATGGTATGATGCCGCCGAGTCTGACATCGAGATCCAGGAGATCCCGGCTGAATTCAGAAATAAAAATGCAGAAATTTTTGATCGGGGATTTAAGCATCTTGGCTACCGGCACGCCCCTCTTCGGCGGGCACAGAGCAACTGCCGCCTGGAAGAGGGCAACTGCTGCATTGAGTGCCTGAACGGCTGCAGACTGGGCAGCAAGCAGAGCATGCCGGAGACGACTCTGAAACGGGCACTGGATAGCGGGCTTGCCCTGGTATCTGAAATGGAAGTGGTCAACATCGCGGATAAAAAAGGGCATGTTGAGGTGATTGCAAAGGATCCAAAGCAGGGTCTTGCCGTCTTTCGGGCAAAAAGCCTGATCCTGGCAGGTGGTGCCATCGGTAATGCCCGCATGCTGTTAAATTCCGGATTTAAAAAGAGAGTCCCGGCCATCGGGACCGGGTTTTTCTGCCATCCTCAGTTTATGAGTTTCGGGATTTATGATGAGGTGATCAACTCTCACAAAGGCGCATTCCAGGCATTTAAATCAGATGACACGGGGTTTAGACAAGACGGGTTCAAGCTGGAAAATATCTATGCCGGACCGGAAGGGATCGCCATGTTGATTCCCGGGTTTGGGAAAAGGTACCAGGAGTGCATGGAGAAAATGCCCTATTTTGCCTCCATTGAAGTCTGCACCCAGGATACCCATCCCGGCACCATCCGTGTCAATAGAAAGGGCAATGCCCTGATTCAAAAAGAGCAGAACAGCGAAGACATTCAGCGGTATGAAAGAGGAAGAAAGGTCATAGAAGAGATTTTTAAAACCACCGGGGCCAAAGAGATCATCCACGGACGGTTCGGTATCGGCCTTCACCTGATGGGGTGCTGCCCCATGGGGACAGACTCGAAAACATCGGTAATTGATCCTCAGTTCAGGCTTCACGGGACTAAAAATATCTATGCGGCAGATTCCAGTATTTTCCCCAATGCACCCGGGATCAACCCCTCATTAACCATTATGGCCCTGTCCAAAAAGGCAGCCACAACTATTTTAAGGAGCCTTTAATATGACGATTTCAAAATACTTCTCCCCTTCTCAGATCAAAGGGTTGTTAAAGGCCGGAGATGTTATCCTGCCGGGTACCCAGAACTCTCCCTCTTTTTCAGAAACCGGGTGTATCAGCCACATTGACCGGATGGCCGGTGCCCTGTCAAAGGATGACCTTTCCGGATTGAAAATCATACTCTCCCTGTTCAGGTGGATGCCGAACTGGAAAATTTCCATGTTGTTCAAACTGTGGCATAAAAGCGATAAAATACCGTCATTTTTAGGGACCGGCCTGAGGATGCTTGAAATCGGCGTGAAGGGAACGGTGGTGTCGCCCTATTTTGCCAACCTGACAGCACCGGGATACAGCGGAACAAAAGTCCATGATGCCATTGGCTGGCATCCGAAACTGGTACTTCGCGACGATGAGATGCCAAAAGTTATGAAAGATATCCAATATGAAAACCCGGAACAAGAAGATGTGGACGCCATATTTGAGCAGGCTCGGCAGTCGGTTGTCGATATCCGGGAATGGCCTGTGAAAAAGCGTCTTGAGTTTATTACAAAACTCAAGACGGTGATTCTTGAAAACCAGGAGATGATCCTGGACCGGGTCCAGGCGGATACGGGGAAATCACGGTTTGACGCTATCACGGCCGAGATATTCGGGGTGCTGGATTTTTTAGATTATCTCGAGAAAAATGCGGTCAAATTTCTGTCTGACAGAAAAGTGCCCACCCCGTTTGCGCTTATGGGTAAGTCTTCCAAGGTGTTTTTTGAACCTCTGGGCGTGGCCCTGCTGATCTCTCCGTGGAATTACCCTTTTTACCAGGCCATTGTCCCCATTGCCCAGGCCTTTATCGCCGGCAATGCCGTGGTCTTTAAGCCCTCCAGCGCCACGCCCCTGACAGGGCTTGTGGAAGAGTTGCTGCAAAAGGCCGGTTTCCGACCCGGCTGGGTTCAGGTGGTATATGGTACAGGTAGTACAGTCGGCGATCTTCTGGTGGATGCAGGGCCTGACAAGATTTTTCTGATCGGCAGCCAGGCCGTGGGAAAACATGTCATGGAAAGGGCGGCCCGCCAGCTCATTCCGGTGGAGCTGGAGCTTGGGGGCAAAGACCCCATGGTGGTGTTTGACGATGTCAATATCGACCGTGCTGCAGCCGGGGCCATCTGGGGGGCATTTACCACCACCGGTCAGTCCTGCACATCCGTGGAGCGTCTTTTTATCCATGATACGATATACGAAGCGTTTAAACAGGTGCTGATCCGCCAGACCCTGAAACTGACACAGAAAAAAGACAATGATCCGGATACCGATATCGGTCCCATGTGCACGCAAAGCCAGGTTAAGGTGATCGCGGCCCAGGTGGCGGATGCAAAAGAAAAAGGGGCAAAGATTCTGACCGGCGAAAGCTGGGATGGTACATCGTCTCTTATCCCGCCGATGATTATTGAGGGGGTTACGCCTGATATGCTGATCGACAGAGAGGAAAATTTCGGTCCGCTTCTGCCGATATACTCTTTTGCCGGGGAGGCTGAGGCGATTGAATTGGCCAATGACCCGGAATACGGGCTGTCGGCAAGTGTCTGGAGCCGTGATTTAAAACGGGCGGACAGGGTGGCCCGGGCCATCTATACGGGCAATGTGTCCATCAATAATGTAATGCTCACCGAAGGCAACCATGCCCTGCCGTTCGGCGGGGTGGGCAAAAGCGGATTCGGCCGGTATAAGGGAGAATTCGGGTTTTATGCCTTTGCCAATATTAAATCCATCCTCGTGGATAAGGACAGCAAAAAAATGGAGGCCAACTGGTTTCCCTATACCGCGAAAAAGTATAATATTTTTTCAGACCTGACAAAGGCACTCTATTCTCCGGGAAAGATAATGGGCCTTGTCAAAGGTGCCTTTCACGGGCTCAGGCTTGAAACCTATGTGGCCAAACTGGCTAAAAAGGATAAAAAAGGACGATAAGCGTTAATACGACAACAGCGTGAATTACTAAAATATTGAAAATACGGGTCTGCCGCAAAAAGGCGACCCGTATGAAACCCCATATTCCTTTGGTGTTTATCTGAACACCGGACCGGTACCGTATAACTTGTTTAAATTCTTATTATTCGCGAAACCTTTCGAAAAAAAATTTGATTATCCTGTTTTGAGTTGTTAGATTATTCACATACTCAAAAAAACGATTGCCAACTTAAAAAATAATCTTAAAAATCGTAAGCGCGGGCAAGACCTGCGGTATCCGCCATTATCCATCCCAGCGGGTGCGATTGTTCCCCTGTTTTTACGATTTAATAAGGATGTTTTTTTAAAAATCATTTTGTGAGGCGTCCGGGTTGTCTGAAAATTTTATAATCATTACGGCAACATATTATTGCCATATGAAAAAGAGGATATGATCAATGAAGCTATTTAAAATGAAGAGCAAAGGGAAAAATTCAGGCCTGACCTGGCTGGCAGGCCTGAATATACAAAACTGGACCATCAAGAAAATTATTGTTGTGACCTGCATTGTCCTGGGTGCGTTGGGCGGACTGGGGGGGGCTGATGGGACTGTATATTCTCCATGAGGTGTCAAAAAGCACCGATAAGGTAACAAAAGTGGCCATGCCGCAAAAAGAGGCTGTCAATGCAGCGATTCTTGAATTGCAGCAGGCATATATCGCTGCCATTACATTTACCAAGGAGATCTCCGAGAAGGCACAAGACACTGAGAAAACACCTGTGATGATGGCCCAGGCGAAATTGAAATCGCATATCAGTGCCTACGAGACACAGGTTAATGCCTTGAAAACCGGTTCTGAAACGGTCCCCAGGGCCGGCATCCAGATGGCCAAGCTGCTCAATACCATAGTACCCCTTCAAAAAGAGCTGTATGAATATCTGGACCTCCTGCAGAAAGACCACCATACCAGACTGATCTATTATTTTGAATATGAAGGGTCTCAGCATAAGTTGTTCGAGTTTCTGGCCTATGTGAAAAACAGGCAGGATAAATGGATAAAGGATGTACTTGGTGCCGGGCGGAACAATACAAAGTTTATCGGGGAAATTGACCCCGCAACAAGCTATTTTGGAAAATGGTTTGCACAGGCCGAACTGATGCGCCCCCAGGTTGAAGAACTGGTGGACTCATCTTTAACCGGACAATTGTCACGCTATTATAAACATCACAACTCTATGCTTGAGGCCTCAGGAAAGATGCTTGCCGCATCAGGTTCAACGCGGGCGCAATTGATTGAGGAATTCGAAAAGAGCAGTGGTCCGACCCCAAAAAGCCTGGATACCGCTATCCTGTATGCCGGCCAGACAGAAGAAGAGATGCTGGGGTATGAGGAAGACGGTATTGTGGAGTTATCAAACCTTGCCGGCCGGATGATCCAGGTGTTTAACAAGGTAAATGCCCTTGCCGGTACCCAGATTGATCAGGCCCAAAACAATGCCGAGGCAACCCGGCAGAAGGCAGTCTATTTTCTGCTCGGCCTAGGTGCTGTGGTCATGATGATCGTATTGACATTGATTATTATGGTACCCCGGATGATTTCAAAGCAGTTGAACCAGGTACTGGAGTTTGCTGAAATCATGGCAGGAGGGGATTTTACAAAGACATTGGACATTAAGAGTAAAAATGAGATGGGATTGCTGGCCGCGGCATTCAATACCATGTGCAGTAAGCTGGGCTCTATTTTAAAGGACGTCAACCAGAGTGTTCAGGTGGTGTCGGACTCTTCCGGGGAGCTTTCCGGTACCGCGGAGACCATGCACAGCGGTGCAGACAATATGTCGACAATTTCAGATAATGTGGCTGTTGCGGCCAAGGATATGCGTGAGAATATGGATTCGGTGGCGGCTGCCATGGAGCAGACTGTTACCAACACAAATATGATCGCCAGCGCCACGGAAGAGATGAACGCCACGGCCACGGAAATCGCCAAAAATGCCGGCGATGCCAAGAGTATCGTAGATAAAGCGGTTGACCGGTCTGAGTCGGCGTCCCAAAACATGAATTCCCTTGGGGAAGCGGCAACCAGCATCGGCAAAGTGACCGATTTAATCCAGAACATTGCTGAACAGACCAATCTTCTGGCCCTGAATGCCACGATTGAGGCGGCCCGGGCCGGTGATGCCGGCAAGGGGTTTGCGGTCGTGGCAGCTGAAATCAAGGAGCTGGCAACCCAGTCTGCCGATGCTGCCCGGGAAATAAAGGAACGGATCGAAGCGATCCAGGGGTCAACCCAGGGGACAGCCGATGAAATCGGGTTGATCGCCAAAGTGATTGAGGATGTCAATGGCATCGTGACCACCATTGCCGCCGCCATTGAACAGCAGTCTGCGACCACAGCCGAGATTACCAAAAATCTGTCAGAATCCTCCCAGGGTATGAATGAGGTGAACGAAAATGTGGCCCAGAGCTCAGAAAGTGTCAGAACCATTGCCGAGGATATTGCTCAGGTCAACCAGGCATCCGACCAGATGCTGGGCAGCAGTTCAAAGGTCAGCTCCAGTGCATCCCAACTATCCGGCATGGCCGAACAACTGCGGCAGCAGGTGGAGACATTCAAGGTGTAGAAATGATTTAGAGACCAAAGGGTCAAATAATTGACTGAATTTATCAGACCAGTTTAAAATATAGAAAGTGATTATTACAGCGGTTGATTATTGTATCAAAATGAAATGGTCAGGGTCAACGACCCGATAATCTGGTCCTGCTTCTGGCTTTTAAACTGACGCGTCCTGTAAAGATGGCGATAGGTGAATTTATACCGGTCAACGTTGAAGGCGATGCCTCCGGAAAAATCGGCCACCCATTTTTCCTTTTCAACACCGGGACTGTCGGTGAAGGTGTTCCCGTCAAGGAAAATATCGTGCCCTACGGCTTCCACCTGGGAACCGGCAAAAAGGTGCACACCGAAATCGTGTCTGTTACGGTCTGACCGCCGGGTGACCGGTGTGCTGACCCCGGCTCCCGGACGGATCACGTCCGACCCGAAATCAATGGGCAGATTGTATCCAAACCGCACTTCCCCGCCAGTGGACGCTGAAATCCTGACATTTCCGAGCGTGGCATTGGTGTGCCCCAGGACATCCCAGTCAAATATATCAGCGATCCGGTCCCGGTGCAGCCGCCATTTGCGCTGCCAGGAAAACCGGATGGCAGGTTCATTGTGCAACTGATGATCCCAGCCCTTTGCTGTGGGAATGCTTCTGATGTCGTGAACCGTGTTTTGTGAAAATTCAGCAAAGGCTTTGGGCCCCACGATACCCACGGCAATTTCAAGGGTGTCCAGAATTCTGTCTGTTTTGCTGTGCAGCGCCAGTCCCGTGTAAAGGTAACCGGCATAGGGCCGGTCGTTTTCAACAGGCGTGGTTTCCTGGATATCGGATGGCGTATAGATGTGCTGTCCAAAAAGGATTCCGACATTGTGGAAGCTGCCCGGGGTTTCCCAAAAAGGAATGGTTTTAGCCACGGGCAATATCCAGTCCGGCAGCCTTTCATCGTCCATGTGTTTTGCAAGATCCCCTGACAACCAGGTGAGCTGAACAGCATTGGTATAGTATTTATCGGTATCCCCGAACAGATCGTTTTCAAAAAATATCTGCAGGGTTTGAAGGTGGGACAGCTCTTTAGCCTTTTTCGGCGCAGGTTCGGCGGCAGAGCAGGGAAGAAGTATGCCCCATGCCAGACAGAAAATAAACACGCCTTTGAGCATCAGGGCGCCTGCATGTGCCACCATTGTCTCTAAGCCTGCCATTTGCATAGGATATCCCGGTCATTTTTCATGCACCGCTTATATCACCCGAAGCAGGGGAACGCAATACAGGTGATCCAGTCTGGATTTGGGCGGAGTCGTCCAATCCTTTTTTTTATGTGTGTTTGGGGTTGACGAAAGCCGTGTTCCTGTTCTAAGGTCCTAACCACTATCGTTTGCCAGTTTTTTAAAGTCACAGCTTAGACATTATTATTGGGGAATTAAATGAAAAAATTTGTCATTATTATATGGGGGCTCATCCTTATACCCTTGTGCTGGGCAGACACCCGGACCGGACCGTATGATTATCCGTTTGTGAACCCTTACGAAGCCACTGTCCTGGGTACGCCTGAAATGTACGGGCCCAGCGCTGACGGGTCTGCTGCGCCGGATAAGGTCAGGGTAAAAGAGATGACATTGAGCGTTTTTAAAGATCGTCAGGTGCCGGATGTCTTCTGGCACCACGATAAGATGAGATACTCCATTGCCTATCATAAGCAGAAGGCACCTTTAATCATCAATATTGCCGGAACCGGGGCCGCCTATAATTCCATGAAAATGATCGCCATGCGAAATGCTTTTTTTAATGCCGGTTTCCATGTTCTCTCCCTGTCATCCCCCACCCATCCCAATTTTATTGTAACTGCTTCCAAGTCAATGGTGCCAGGGTATATTGAACAGGATGCCCGGGATCTGTACCGGGCGATGACAATGGCCTTTGATCAGATCAAAACCAGGGTGGAAGTGTCAGAATTTTACCTGACCGGATACAGCCTGGGGGCGGCCCAATCCGCGTTTATATCAAAGCTGGATGAAGAAAAAAAACAAATTAATTTTAAAAAAGTGTTGATGATCAATCCACCGGTGAGCCTTTTTAACTCAGTTGAGCTGCTTGATGAGATGCTGGAGGACAATATTCCGGAGGGCGTGAAAAATCTGGATGATTTTTTTGACAGGGTTCTGGATAAATTTGCAGAATACTATAAAGAAGAAAACGGAATTGATTTCTCGGATCCTGATTTTTTATATGAGATGTATAAAAAGAAACCGCCAAAGGAGACCACGCTTGCTGCACTCATAGGATTCACCTTCAGAATATCCTCCGGTAGTATGATTTTCACATCCGACGTTATGGCACAGGACGGATTTATAGTACCCGCAGGTCGTAACCTGTCTGCTTATACCTCTTTGACGGACTACGGTATTGTGGTCACCCGGACCAGTTTTACCGACTATTTTAATGAGTTTTTCTTTCCTTTTTTTAAAGCACAGGATCCGGATCTGACCGAAAAACAGATCAAGTATAAAACCAGCCTGGAAAGTATTGAAGAGTATTTGATAAATTCACCCAAAATAGGGATTGTGACCAATGAGGATGATCTGATACTGGCACCGGGTGAAGTGGACTTTTTCCGCCGGGTGTTTGATTCCAGGGCCATGATTTTCCCCATGGGTGGTCACTGCGGAAACATGGGACACAAGACCAATGTTGACCATATGATTAATTTCTTTAAAAATTAGAGGATATCTCCGGTGATCATGATTAAAAAACACCTTGTCTTTTTTATGTTCGTTTCCCTTGTTTTATTTTTGCTCACAACCGGATGCAGCTCTGTCCAGGTAAAGCCTGACATCACTCCTGCAAAGCGGAGTGTTGAAGACTATGTCAAAGATGATGTTGATTACACCATAAAAGCGGTCTATGACCCGTGGGAAGGCTTTAACCGGGTGATGTACAAATTCAACGCCCAGTTTGATAATTATGTTTTTCTGCCGGTTCTCGGGGCCTATAAGTTCATTATGCCTGATTTTGCCGAAACAGGTGTGTCCAATTTCTTTAACAACATTGATGAAGTGTTTACCCTTGCCAATTCAATGCTCCAGCTCAAGGCTGAAAAATCATTCCAGACAGCAGGCCGTTTTATTCTCAATTCCACCATAGGTATCCTGGGCCTGATTGACGTGGCCACCCCAATGGGGATACCGGTCCAGGATGAAGATTTCGGGCAGACCCTGGGATATTACGGCGTGGGCCAGGGGCCCTATTTTGTGGTTCCCTTTTTGGGCCCCTCCAATTTGCGTGATTTCACCGGTACGGTGACGGAAACGGTTGCTTTCATGGTTGTTGATCCGTTTAACTTTGACCAGAACAGCGAGTATGAAATACCCTATATGCTGCTTGACGCCATTGATACGCGCAACCAGGTCAGTTTCAGGTACTATATGACAGGATCGCCCTTTGAGTACGAAATGGTCCGTCTGCTCTACGACAAGGCCCGGAAAGTCATGATTGATAATTAGTGTCCATCCATAAATAGGATTTTGGATGGAAGCTGTTAGCCCTTAGCTTTTAACATAATGACATTTGTTATCGGCTAGTTGGCTATAGGCTGAATGCTGATAGCTATAGCAAATCGCAGAAATACGTTCCGATACACGAATACGGCTTTCTATCACTCAAATTTTAAAACCTGTTGAGTGACAATCGATTTGCCTTTAGGTGATTCTTTTCTTATATGATTTTTTTAGGAGCATATTTTTGACAATCACTATAACTACCCCATTCCTGTGTATGTCTCTTTTTGAAAACAGGTTCTGAAGGTGGCGCTCCCCCATCGCTGCCCTTGGGAAATCAGGTCTAAAAATTTTTTGCCGTCGCTGACCACCCGGCCCCCCACCATATCAACTCCCCTGGCAAAAAGCGGATCCGGGAAATACCCGGCCGTGGGCCCGACTATTGAGACAAATGCATTTGTTGCACAATGATCCAGGACGTCATCAAGGGAATTGTTCAGCACTGTGGTGCTGGTGCACAAAACTTTGTTGCAACTCCCAAGCTCCCCGGTATCAAGGGTGATCGGCAGGTCCGGGTGTTTTTTGATCAATTGTTCGTTTTTTTCAATAACAATCAAGTCGGCCCCGGCCTTTTTGATTTTCTCCACCAGGCCGTAAAAAAGTCCGACCATCCCGATTCTGTCCCCCTTTTGTATGGACAAAAGCCCCATTGAATCATCCGATGACTGAGCCTCAAACCCGGTGGTTATCATGACATGCTGGCAGATGGCATTGATGGCAGCCAGGCTGATCATCTCCTTTACAGGGTCGTCACTGCCGAATTCAAGGGCGAATTTTGTGGGGTCGTGGCCCTTGTAATCATCCGGGACAAGTGCATTGTACTGCGCCCACTTTTCATCGGGCAGCAGCAGATAGCTGATGCCGAATGCCCCGCCTTCAAGCCCCATGGCCATAAACTGGGCGTTTTTCTGCTGCACGCCTTTATCAGGCAACGGTAAAAACAGGGTGGAAACAGCAGGGATCGTATAGGTTGAAGATAGATGTTCAATCATTTTTTTGAATTCGGTTTTCAAACGCATGGTGCTCTCCTGATTTTTAAGTCCCTGATCATCTTGTCCCGCATCAAAACGGCCGGCAGGACATCCTCTTCTATAATGCCACAAAAGTACACCTGGCGTGCTTTTTTAATCAGGTGTTCAAAATTGTTTTGAGTTTGGGCAAAAAATTCCGGACCCGGTGCCGGCTGGCAGGGATCAGGTCTCTGGTATCTGCCATTTCAAGCTTGTAAGACTGCCCGGAGCGGTTAATTTTTTTTACATAGCCCAGGTTAACCACATGGGATCGGTGGACCTGTTCAAATAGATCCGGGGGAAGATTTGCCATGGCCTCCTTAAGAGACAGGCGGATCAACTCCCGGTAAAAAGTGCCCTCTTTTTTAAATAGCAGCTCGCAATAATGGTCTGCCACTGAGATATAGTAGATATCAATGAAAGGGATCTGCTGGTTACCGTCATTTGAGGTGATACAAAAGCAGTCCTGATCCCGATACTTATTGTTATCATTGGGCTTATTGCGGTCATCCAACGTGCTTGTATCATCAGTTCTCTTCTTTAATTCATCATTGATCTGCCTGATCGCCAGAAGTTCTCTGTCAAGTTTTCGTTTGAGCTCACCCTGGGTCAGCACAACCATGGACAATGCCCACGGGATAAGAATAATTTTGTAAAAGACTGAGAACCTGCCGGGCCGCGGGTCAGGGTGGTCAGAATAGAAATAAAAAATATCCGGATATATTTTTTCAACCCCGGGGCATTGCGCATTGAAATAGACCATTAAAAATCCAATGAAAACGCCTGCCAGGGAAATGGCCCAGAAGGTTGCCATGGAAATTACAAAAGGTCCTGAACGTTTGTAAATAAAGCGTCCGCCAATTTCCACGATAAGGTAGTGGGTGGCCACAACAATGACGGCAATGATCCAGGGATACACAGATTTAAACATTCCGTCCATCTGGGTGTATTCCAGCCACAGATAGGCAAGAATCACAATGAGAAATCCCTGGATCAGGTAGGTCGTGTTTCTAAATGAGGATTTGGCAGGATAGCTGTTCAATGGAAACATTACCAGATTTAAGAAGTGTTTCAAAACTGCGGAATCCTCAGAAACCCTCTTTTTTGTATCCATGATTCCCCTTTAAAAAAATCGTCAATATCCGTTCACGACATACAGGTTGCACAATGTTCTTGGCGATGTCAACCTGAATCACGTTTGCACCCATTTGCGCTATCATACCGCGTTTATGGCAATTAAAAAAACATAAAAGGAGATAGACCAAAAATGAAAGAACAAACACCACGCTATGACAAACATGGTTTTAAAATGTTGTCCGGAATCCTGATCCGGGCGGCCGGGATTTCACTTCTTGTTCTGATAGTCTGGTCCGTGTGGCTGCTGATCGGATCGGAATTTGCCTGTCGATACTATTCTGACTGGCTGGGTATTCCACTCAAGGATTTTATCTTGCTCAACCTGTTTGGGATAATGGTTTTTAAAGTGCTTGCCACCCTGTTTTTTCTCATACCCTTTGCAGCTGTCAAATGGTACGGCCGCTTATTACACACATAATAAGGAGATATCATGAAAATAGAAAAGTTATGCCTCTGGGTTTGCTGTTTTATGGGGACCATTCTTGTATCCGGGACACCGGTTCAGGCTGAGAAGCTGGAGAGAAGTCTTTTCAAAGTTGAGAAAATGACCTGTGCTGCCTGTGCCGCCAAAATTTATAACCGGTTAACTCAATTAGACGGTGTTGAAGGGCTGCTGATCAACATTGAAAAAGCCTTGATTGCTGTAGAGCATTCCGAAACGCTTGCCATTGATGCCATCATGTCAGCCATGGCCGAGATTGACAAGCCGGCAAAGCCGGTAACCGCGTCACAGATTGGCGCGCCGGATGGTGTGACTGAAACCCTGCCGGGATGGCAGAGAAAGTCCGATGGGTGGCTATCCAAATTATTCAGGATCTTTGATTTTTAATCCGGCACGTCCTTGATACCATGTTCATGGCGGTGTCACCCGCCATGAATTTAGAAATCACGATCATAATGGGATGCCGGCATCCTTTCATTATATCCCTTTTAGTTTTTTTGTCAGAACAAAATCATCACCAAAATTTTTTATAAATGGTTCCTGTTGACCATTTGATGCCCGGGGTACCTTTTTTTGCAGAAACGGTGTCATCTCTGTTATTTTTATCCGGCTGTCACCATTCAGATCTGCCTGACCTTTAAAGCCGGATAAAATAAAATGGGTGAAAAGTCCGTTCTCCTTGTAACCATCCAGGGCCTGCTGACGGCTAGTGGCGCCTGCCAGTATATGCATACCAAGGGATTTGGCAAGGACACTGATTCTTGAATCATAAAGTCCGGAAACGACGGAGTCCAGGCCACCGGAATGGCAGGTGTCCAGCATGTAAACATGCTTGAGAGCCGGTACTTTTTTGGCGTACTCCATAAGCTCTATCGAGGAAATCAGTTTAAGATCAGAAGAAACCATGTAATACAGATCGTCCTTTGCAATACCATGACTTGCCACAAACAAGACAAAAACGTCTTCAGGTACCATGCTTTTGGACATATCGGAGATGGTTTCCAGGATTGTTTTTTTGTCGGCATCAATGAGCGTTGTTGTTTTTGCACATTTGAAATTTCCGGCTGCCTGTTTTTTTAAAAGCCGTGCCATGTCTTTGGCGTCCTTTACGGCATATTCAAGATTATAGTCACTGTTTTTAAAGTGGTCGTTCCCAATGCTCAGCACAAACAGGCAAGGCTTTTGGGCGGGTATATCCGATTGAACCCGTATGGTATGCATGGCGCTCATCACGGAATTGTTCCGGTTAAAAGCACACACTGAAACTGTATTTGTGCCGCGGACCAGACGGACTACATGTTTTTGTGTTACTTTTTTCCCCATGGGGTGGACGTTGCCAAGCTCAATAGATTGTGATGCCCCTTTCTGTTTCACAGCGGCAATCCTGGCACCTCTGGTTGCAACGATGTAGCGCGTGTCTGATTTTTGGCCTGAACGCTCTTCTTTTGCCACTCTGTAGACCCCCCTTGAGTGAACAAGCTTTCCATTGTGAAAGAGTCTGATATCACCGATGCCCCCACCGGTCTCTTCAATGGCAATCCTGATTTCAACCTGGCGGTCCTGCAGTTTAGCACCGTCATAAGGAGATATGATTTTAGCCCGTGGGGAAGGGTTTTCAAGACTGTTTGCGATACTGACGCCACCGGTAAAGGCTGATAGATTTTCACGGTTAATTTTTTTTATCACCAGGTCAGGCCGGTAAAACAGATCATAAAACCGGTTGAAATCATAAGGGGTTGTTCCACTCACATAATGGATAAAACCCGAAAGCAGGTGAGATCCCGCAAAATAGCCTTCCGGTGTTACAAAAACATATTCGGGATTCTGTGCCTGATCCGTACAGATTCTGACAAGCTCAGTGCCTGAAGCCATGTCCCATAAGCGCTGTGTGCCGTCTTTGCTGTTGGTAATCATAGTTTTATTGTCAGTGGAATAAGATATCGTATCGATCCTGCTTGCATGACCGGACAGAGTGGTCTTTTCGCTACCTGAATTCAGATCCCATATTTTAACAAGCGCATCGGCCCCGGATGAGGCAAGAAAATTCATATCTGAACTGAATGTCAGTCCGGTGATACGATCATAATGCCCTGTGGGTAGTTTTTCCAGTGCCCAGCCTGTTTCTTCTCCTCTTTTGTGCCCCGGGAACCTGTGTGTCACCTTTGAGGTTTTAAGGTCTCTTATTTCAATTGATGAGAACGCCACTGACGCAAGCTGTTTGCTGTCAGGGCTGAAACAAAGCGATGATATGGTTGACGGCGGGTTTAGATAATCATTTTCATGGCAGTTTTTAAAAACTTTCAGCTTTCTGCCGGTTGTCAGGTCAAAAACGGCAATGATGGTGTCGTCCTCATACCCCGGGTTAAAACCGGCAGCCAGCATGGTTTGATCAGGGCTGATGGCAATACTTGTCACCAGAAAGGCAAAACAGGGAATCGACAGCTTGCGTTTGCCGGTTTTCATATCAAACACATTAATACTATCGTTGATGAAACCGGGTACGCCCTGCTTTCCTAATGGGTTGAAATTATTATCCGCCGTAAAGTTGATAAACCACATTCGGGCCTTATCGGTTAAATCATGGGCCGTTGCCACATAAGAGCAGTCCCGGCTGATGGCAACAGATGAAACGCTGCCCAGTTTTTGACTGAGCGAAATACTATTCAGCATCCTCTTGCCTGCATAATCCCACAGCTTCACAGAAGAGTCCGGATCTACAGAAACCAGAAGGCTGCCATCGGGATTAAACGCCATTTTTTTAACATTGTCATGTGGCAATCTGTCTTTAAGACGTGTATTTTGGAGATCAAAGATCAATATCTGGTCTGTTGCAGCCAGCAGATGCTTCTGGTCCGGGCTCATGACGGCAGAGCCTGCCAAAGAGGCGATCCCCTGAAACCGGGCTTTTTGTTTTCCTGTTTCCCGGTCCCAGATTTTTAAAACACCCCTGCCGACATCACCGGCAAGCATGGTGTTTCCCGGTCCCGGTTTTATGGCAAAACATTGTTCCTTAATCGGGGTTGCAGCCTGCCGGGTATGAACGTTCCAGGTGCGAATTCCTTTTGAATCCAGGGCCATGAACAAACTGCCGTCGGGACTGAAACATGCAAAAGGGGTCAGCCCTGCAAATCCTGGCACAGAGTATTCTTTTTGCGCTTCTTCCCACCAGGATTCATCAATATTTGACCCGCCCTGATATAGGGTTGAAAAAGAACCTGTCCTAAAATCCCATACTTTATAGGCACCATTTGTCTGGGTAATAACCGCCCTGTTTCCAGCGGGGCTCAGGGTAATCCCCGCCCATTGGGAATCGATGGGGACAGCGGCAATCTGTCGTGAACTGATGGCATCAAAAACCGAAAGCTCATTCTTTGTATCGGAATAAAACAACACGCCGCTGGCCAGAATACTGCTGATTCCAGAGGGAACGATATTGGTGAAACTTGAGTGCAAAAGCGGCCCCGGGTTGTCTATGACGTGATTGATGATCTCTTTTTTTTTCTCAAGGTTGTATATGGTGATCCCGTATCTTTTGTCACAGGCGATATGTTTCCCGTCTCTGCTGAATACGATATTTGATACAGGAAGCTCATCATGGGCAATGGGGAGGGATTGCTTCCCGGTTTTCAGATCCAAGAGTGTGGCATATCCGCCATGGTGACCGCTCCCAAAACCGATGGCGATAATTTTTCCATCAGGACTGAAGCACATTGCCGTGATCATCCCGTCTTGAGTGGTATTATAGGTTTTCAGCTCTTTTTGTGTTTCAATATCCCAGAGTTTGACATATCCTTCATCCCCGCCGGTTGCCAGGATTTTGTTGTCCGGTCCAAAGGAAAATGCCTGAATTTTGGAAGCATGCCCGGTTTGAACCACGGTCAAGATATCAGTGCTGCCGGCAGAAACGAAGGTTGTGGTTGAAAAAATAATCAGAATTAGAAAAAGAGACCGACCCATAAAGGATTTTCCATTCATAAGAAATCTCCTTTGATTTAAGAGTGGAATCCCTGTCAGTTTCGCACAGATAGGTTTTAAAAGTCAAGAAAGCGATCAGGTGGGCCTACGCCCTGAAGTCATTGTCGGGCAGCGATATTCAACTGGCAGTGGTATCCTCTAAACGAAAGCCATACAGGAGAATTTTTTGAACGATAAAACGCGATTATGATGTGAAGTTTATAACCGGTTATATCGTCTTGTCTGGTTATCAAAAAGAGATTTTTAAGCGACCTTTAGTAATCAGAAATCAACCGGATATAACAGAGCCCTTTTGCGCATCATTGCCTTCTGAGGGACAGGCGCGGTTAAAGGCGGCCGGATATCCGGGTCAGGCTCTGGACATGAATTTGCGGGTCTCCGTGTTGACCTTGATCATCACACCCGGCTCAAGATATTCCGGGATCTGGATTTCAACACCGTTGGAAAGAACCGCCGGTTTGGTCCGTGCCGTGGCGCTGGCGCCCTTTATGCCCGGTGCGGTTTCCGAAATTTCAAGCACCAGGGTAAGGGGGATTTCAATGCCCACCAGGTTTTCATCAATGATCAGCCCCACAATACCTTCCATCCCGTCGGTGATCCAGACCATTTCATCTTCAATCGTCTCGGCCGCAACCATGTACTGGCCATATTCCCGGGTGTCCATGAATACGTGGAAATCGCCATCAGGATAGAGATACTGAACCGGTTTCCGCTGAAGGTCGACTTCATTGAGCAGGTCGCTGCCTTTGTAACTGGCCTCATATTTCTGCTTGGTTTTGATATTGTTGAACTTCACCTTGTAAAGGGTGACAGCTCCCCTGGCCGACGGGGTTCTGACATCAATATGTTTTACCATGTACGCGTCATCGTTAATTTCCACGACATGTCCTTTTTTTAAATCACAGGCTTTCGGCATATTTAATACTCCTGATCCAGGTGTTTTTCATGTAAAAGAACTATTAATACCATTCAAGGGGGCAATTGAAAAGGCCCTTTCATTTTTGAAAGTCATTGCTCCCTTTTTTTAACAGGGCAGCCCGTTCTTTTGCTTTCAGATTTTTGAAAAATCCTGGTTCCATTCATATTTCCATGCAAAGACAACAATTATAGACCCTATACCTGCCGTGATGTTCCCCAGAGATGAAAATACCGATTTCCCAAGGCCGTGGGCCAGGCAGTTTTTTCTGGACCATTCTTGTATCCGGGACACCGGTTCAGGCTGAAAAGCTGGAAAGAAGCCTTTTCAAAGTTGAGAAAATGACCTGTGATGCCTGTGCAGCCAAAATTTATAACCGGTTAACTCAATTAGACGGTGTTGAAGGGCTGCTGATCAACATTGAAAAAGCCTTGATTGCTGTGGAGCACTCCGAAACGCTTACTATTGATGCCATCATGTCTGCCATGGCCGACATTGACAAGCCGGCACGTGTCGGCAACAGGTTCATGGCGCCGGAATCGGGACAAAAGGCTATATTATTAGAGGGAACCTTTACAGTTCCTTTAACGCCTCACCAAGCAGCTGCATGGCTGTTTTAATCTGATCATCACTAAGATAGGGGGCAGGGCCGAAACGAAGTGCCGTACCCCGGTAATCTGTCAGAAGTCCGCGTTGTCTCAACGTCTGCTGCAGGGCCCGGGCATGTGGGGTGTTAAGAACCAGGAAACCGCCCCGCTGATCCAGGGGTATGGATCTGTCATAGTCAATACGTTTTGGATCAACATCAAGGGCGTCAAACCCTGATATGAGAAGCGCGATCTGGTGCTGGCTGACTGAGCGCAGCAGCTCCGGGGTCAGGCCCTGGCTCGTCATGAAATCAAACACCGTTGCCCCGCGATAATGGCTGACCGGATCATAGGTTGAACCGGCGAACCGCGCCCCATCAAGGGGGTATGGAACCGTAGTTTTGTTCCCGGAAAGGGCCAGGTCCTCAAATTCTGCAAACCATCCGGTGATCACGGGCCGAAGGGTGCAGCCCTGCGGCACCCGCAAAAAACAATTGCCTTCGCCCAGTTGACAATACTTGTATCCGCCGCCCACAACAAAGGCGGATTCAAGCCCCTGGGCCTTTATTGAAAAGGGGACGACATTGATAGCATGGTAAGCATCCACCAGCAGTTGTGCCCCCATCTTTTGACATTTTTCAGCAAGAACCCCCAGGTTGTCTGCGATTACTCCGGAATTAAAAAAGACTTTTGAAATCAGCACAGCCGCTGTCTTATCATCGACCAAAGCCGTCATGCGTTCAACAATGTCACCGGCCGGATGGGCCGGGACTTTTACGATTTGGATGCTCTCTTCCGCCAGCCTGTCCAGTTGTCTGCGGATGGTGTGGAATTCTCCATCCGTGGTGATCAGCAGGGGCCGTTTCCCAAGGGGGAGGGCAGATAAAAATTTGATCACCAGCTCGTGGGTGCTGGTCCCCAGAGCAATGTTTTTTGCCTGATCCTGAATTAACCCTGCAAAGCCTGTCTTCACTGCCTGGGCCATGGCAAAAGCCTGCTCCCATTTTTCATCGGCAAAGCGGGCTGCATCTTCGAATGCACGCACCTGGCCGTCAAAGGCACAGTCCGGCCAGGCCTGATGGGAATGGCCGGTGAGCAGCAGGCGCTGGTCAACCTTGAACCGGCTGTAATGGGGTGCCAGTTTATTCGGGGTGCCATAGAGGTGTTCAGGCGTCATGGTCATCCTCCATATCCGATCGGATGGCCCAGAGATCGGGGAAAAAAGGTTTAAAGAGCGTTTCCTTCAGGTATTGCGCCCCTGAGGAGCCGCCGGTGCCCTCCTTGCCGCCAATGGTCCGTTCCACCATCTTTACATGATGATACCGCCACTCCTGTATTCCTTCATCAATATCCACCAGGGCCTCGCAGATATCCCGCAGCCCCGGATCAGACCGGTATACCCGGCGTAATATAACCTGAATCTCCTTGGAAGGGGTGGTCTTTTCATCCGGGATGGGGTGTCCTGTGTCTTTGAGCATTGCAAGAAACGAATCCCAGACAGAGGGCTGGTTCAGCCTGTCAACCAGGCATTTATATTCGGATGATGCCTCGTCAAAGTTGGACAGAAGTTCCCGGCGCTTATAGCCGAAAACAAACTCCAGCGCTTTGAACTGGAAGGACTGGAATCCGCTGGCCGTCCCAAGGCTGTTGCGGAAGCTTAGAAACTCCAGAGGCGTAAGGGTCTCCAGGATGTCCCACTGATGCACCAGGACCTTAAAAATGGTCCGGATACGCTTTGCTGTATGGGGAATTTTTTTGTCCTCACCAGCTACCATCAGGTCAATGAGATGATCAACCTCATGCAGGACCTGCTTGAACCAGAGCTCATATGTCTGGTGAATGATAATAAACAGCATCTCATCGTGGGCGGGCCCGTCTGACAGGGGTTCCTGCAAATCAAGAAGCGTTTTTGTTTTCAGGTAGCTTGCGTAGGTTAATGCCATAACTCCTCCTTGCCGGGCTGATTGTGTTTTAGGGGCAGAGACTGCCTATAAGGCTACTTGTAAAAATACTCCCGTTTGAACGCATAAGTCAATAATCATGGAGGAGCACCGGTTTCCCAACAACATTAATGATACTGCTGTGGGTGCACTGGATATTCGCTTTTCGGCCTTTAGATGAATTCAAGATCATTATCATTATGGGATGCCGGCATCCTCGGTCTTTTTTAATTTTAACGGTTTAAAACCGGGTTCGTAATAGATGTTTTTCCCTTTTACACTGCCTTCGCCTTTTTGGAAAATTGCCTGTTTCGGGCAATAGTTAACACAGCGCATGCATTGTTCACAGGAGTTAAACCATCTGGGTCTGTTATCAACCATTTGTATGCTGTTGGTCGGGCATATTAGTGAACACAATTTACATGCATCACAAGTCTCATCGGTCCTGAATTTACGCCATAAATTGCTGACACCCATCCATTTGAACAGATAGTAGTCTTTGTAGAAACCCAGTTTGCTGTATCCGGCCGGATAATTGAATTGATGGTGAAATGTGACGCCGTCCAGGATCTCCCTGGAGATTTTTTTTGCCTTTTCAACCCCCTTGTCTATGATCGGCAACGCCTCTTTTTTTGACGGGGGATTCAGTGATACCGTCCAGTTGGACGGCATTTCAACAACCGCACTGTAGATAACATTAAACCCTTTTTTTCTCAGGATCTGCCGGCTTTCCTGAACAGCGAAGCCGGACTCGTCAAAAGCACCGGCTGTAATGAGTATAAAGGCTTTTGCGGGTGTCTTGCGTTGAGGCAGATTCGACAGGTATTTTTTGCAGATCCTGGGGATTCCAAAGGCATATACCGGAAAACAAAACCCGGTTAAGCCTGCTTTTTTGTTTGTATCAGAACAGTCCGTGATCGATCTGAGTTCAGCGCTGCAACCGTTCTGATTAAAATAATTTTTACAGGTATCCAAAATTTTATAGGAGTTACCGGTGCCGGAAAAATATTGTAAGTCTATATCCATATCAGTTTTATTAACCTTGCAAGTCTATTATTAGAGGTACCCAAATAGTATTATGTGTCCTTCGGGACCCTTGTCTGTCATTGCCTTTTATTCCTGTTGATAATGCTGATAAGGGCAATTCCGGTAAACAAAACCCAGGTTGAGAATTCCATAATGCCCCCTTACCCGAAGATTTCTTGAAGTTTATCGGGGATTTCAGTGTGATCATCATACCAGATCGGTTCAATTCCCAGCTCGCGCAGCACCTGCTCCTCTTTTTGCGTGCCCTGGGACTGGACCTCTTCAAGGATGCCGGCGATTTGATCCCGCCAGGTCGGTCCCTTTCGGCCGGGGCCACGTTTTACACCACTTTTTGTAAATTTTTTGAAGTATTTTTTAGCCTTTTTGTTGATCTCGTCCAGTTCCCTGTTGCCGGGGGTTTTCCATTGAGGACGCTGTAGAAATGCGAAATGTTCGGTTGTAATGGGGGTGCTTCGTACGGCATCAAAAAGGCGCCGCATATTCCGGTCCGCCAGGGAAAGCCCGATCATCAGGCCGACACTGCTGGACATCGCGTGAATCTGGACAAGATTCCCCCATGAGTACGGGTCATTGGCAACCCGGTTGTACTGGTCCTCGGTAAAGACAATGTTTTCCGGTGTCGACCCCACTGCTTTGTCAAACGGCACATATCCGTGGACGTGGTAAACGGGAAGCTGTGAATTGGAGGGCCTGCCGTCAGCCGTCCAGATGGGTTTGTGAGGGATGTCGTTCAGCGCCGTTTCCAGAAGCGAATCGTAATTATAGGTCACAACGGACTTGACCCCGCCCGCGCTTTGAGGTGCGCAAAGCTCAACAATACTTTTCAGTGTTTTATTTCCCGACATCAGGGACGAAAAGCCTGGCGCCTGAAACGATTCCCAGCCTTGAGGCTGGAACCCCTCGTACAATGTTTCCCACGTTAACTCCCGGAATTTTTCTTCTTTTCCCTGGAAGTGCCGGCGGATTTTCCGGGATGTAATTTCCAATGGTTCGTGCAGATGCTGAAGCTGCCATTCCGAAATTGCAAAAAGATAGTTTGGAAAGGGCCGCCACCTGCCAAGATCCTGCTCATCCATCATCTTGAAGTACATGGCCAGAACCAGGGCGTCCCAGGACGGCAGCCCACTGCCCATCGAGACCCCGGCCCCTAAAAAAAGTGTCAGTGTTTTGTTTTTGTAAGCGTCACGAAGTGCTTTGTACGTTGTCATTTTTTTCTCCTCCCGTAACGTTTGTTGCCTGCGAATGGACCGCAGTTTCTTGCTTGGTGATATTTGCCTTATTGTTGCAAAAGTCAGGATGGTTTTAGCTTCAAGGCCTCAATGCTGAAGCTGTAAGGATTTACAGTTCCATATCAGCACTTATATCCATAATCGGTTGTGCTGTGATGCTTCCGTTGGTGTCCATGATCTGCGCCATCAGTTCATAGTGGAATTTGTCGATGGGGTGCTTCAGCGTCTGGGAGATTTCAAATGCCCGCTCTATGGATTCGGCTCTCATATACCATAGCAGGTAGTGTTGTCTCTCAATTTCAACTTTGAACCAGGACTCAATCTGTACCCCTTCATCTTTCAGGGTCTCAACTGCCTCATCAAGGCGGGATGAAATGGTTTTCTCCCATTTTTCAACCTGGTCTTCTGAACCGGGTTTTAATTTTACCAAACCGGATGCGATTTCCATTGTGGGTCTCCTTTGCAACGTTTTAACTCTGCCAATCAGCCGCACGACTTTTTGCGTTCCGTTGTAAAAGCCTGGTTATGCGCGTATTCAATTATTTTGTTTTGAGCTTATGCTCTTTAACTAAAGTGATTGTGTGATCCAATAAGCTGCGATCTCCAAAAACACCATGACCCGGGATGACAAGTTTTGTCAATGGATACGCTTTTTTTATACGTGTGATGGTATTCTCCCAATGTTCAATCACAGCTTCCTTGGTATTACCCAGCCCTTTTGAGTTCAAGCTTTTTATCAAACAGCCGCCAAAGAGTATTCTTGAGGTAGGAAAATAGACAATAATGTTGTCAACAGTGTGCCCGGCGCCAAAGTATCTGCAAACCACTGTCTCGTCTTCGAATTCTAAATCCATTGAATCTGCAAATGCTTTTTGGGGGATCGGTAACTTTTGAGATGTGCATATTTGTATTGTTTTACCGCTGGCAATGGATTCTACGCCCTTCTCGTGCAACGCGGATAGCCCCCCCATACAATCACTATGAGAGTGTCCAACAATTATTTTTGTTATGGTAGTTTTTAGATGATCTTGTAGAAAATTATATAATATTAAGGTCTGTTCATTTGTATTGGGTGTGTCGATCAATAGTGCTTTCTCGTTTTTAACGAAAATAAGACCGTTGGAAGGGAATCGACCGTACCCGGGAAGGTCAAACCAACTTGTATGGATATAGTAATTTTCATTTACTTTTATCAGTTCTATATCTGAATTTACTTTGATATATTCAACATCGGGAGTTTGTGCAGCTACAGAATTAAAAATTAAAAGCGTAAGAAGCAAAGACAAAAATCTCATATCATTTAGATCCTCTGTGCAATTTAAAATTGATGCTGTGATATAAACATCTGCGGCCTGGTTTGTGGCATGTCTTTTGTGTAGGGATTAATTCTCTTTTCCTATGACGATCCACTTTAAAATTCTTTTACGACAGGCCGGAAAAAGCCCAAAACAACGAGCACGATTGATCCCAAAAAACAGATCCATGGGAAAAGATCACCGATCCGTGAGTATATCGTTGTAACGCCGTTGACTGGGACATCTGAAAACAATATGGGATTTTCACTCTCAATATGGTTGACAACGGATAGGGTGCGTCCCTGGTGGTCAAAGGCTGCTGACACCCCGGCCCCGGTGCATCGGATCATGGAGAATCCATTCTCAATTGCCAAAAATTTTGTCCTTTGTGTGGGAATTTTTGCATTTCCTAAAAAGTTTGAAGCGTGCACCAGCAGGATATCCAGATCTGCCTTGCCGGCCCTACGGATAAAATGGGGATGGTCGGTATCCAGGGAAAATACGGAAGCGATTTTCCCCACAGGCGTTTGATAGGGTTTAATAACGCCTTTACCCTGTTTCATATGGTACGCTTCAGCCTTGAGCGCAAAACGATGTTTACGAAATTCCCCAACAACATTCCCGGAATTGTCAATATAAACCACTTTATTGACACTATCCCGTCCGGCCTTAAGATTTATGGCGCACATCCCCAGAATCAAATGGATTTTTTCTTCACGGGCCAGTTTGCAGGCACTTTTAATGAATTGTGAAGCATTCTCTTTTTCCATGATGGCCCCATATTCCTGCCAGAAAACAATTTTGGCACCACCCCGGGCAGCTTTTCGTGAAAGGGTCTCCATCACGTCAATGGTTTTTTCAAAGGGGGGCAGCTCCTTTCGTAACCCAAGATCAATCATCTGGGATTGTGTCTCCGGACCGGTGATACCCGCAACCCGGACGGTTTCGCTTAGTGGGGCAAAAAATGCCAGCCGGGCAGTGCCCATGAGCACCACAAGGCAGAAGATGAAGACATAAAAGTAGATCACATGTTTAACCCGGGCCCACTTAAACGCCCGCAGCCAGGCGTAGTGGACAACAGATGCAAAAAAGGTCATGAGAAATACCAGACCCCATATACCTGTTACAGATGCAATCTGCAGCATAAAAAGGGGCTGGATATCACCTAAATATCCCCATTTCACCTCTGTGCCTATAGATAAAATGAAGTTCATTGACGTCCAGACCAAAGGGAATACCAGGCATGACAAAATCCCGGAAAAACGATTTGAGACACGCCGGTCAACCAGGAAAATTAATCCCATCCAGATCCCGTTTGCGACTGCCATGATTATTAAATTATACCTGAAAGCCCCCGGGGTGGCGATATGGTGCCATGAAAAATAAAACCCCGCGCTAACGGCAAGCATCAGGATGACAGATCCTCTTGAAAGTGTCTTAAAATGCATGAATCGAAGTAGAAAAATGGGGAAAATCCACTGGGCCGCCGCCATGGACCGGGTCCCGGTTGAAAAAACAAACAAAGCCATCCCTGCTGCCAGCCATAGATATGCCCCAAGATCAGGATTTAGTGTCCTTTTCATTTTTCTTTCCACCAGGATGATCACCAGAATGACCACTGGTATGATCAGGAAAAGCAGCCATCCTGAAAAGGCTTCCAGGTAACCCGGAAAATTGACGGCGTCCCGGCTTTTTTTGTCAATCTCATTGCTGCTCGCAAGCAGTGCAACGATAAAATCCCAGGTTGGTTTAACGGATTGTAGATCAAGCCTTTCATTGGGGGAGTGCGCGTTTTCAATTGTCGGCCCGATGGCAATCATATCGATGTCCGGCTTTTTTTTGGCAATCCAGCTGCCTTCCAGGCCGCCGTGTGTGATTGACACAACAGGATCTTTTTGAAACAGCTTTTTATAAACCTTCTTGCTTTGAGCGAGCATGCCGGAGTCCAGTTGGGGCTCCCATGCCGGAAAGCTGAATATGGTTTTAAAATCAGCGCCGGCAGCCTTTACAAAGGTTTTTATTTTTCCCCGGATATGTTTTAAGCCTTTCTTGCTGGCACTTCTTGCCAGGACCCTGATAGTCAGGGTGTCGATTTTCAATTCAAGTGTTCCCAGATTACTGGAAGTCTCCACGCTATCCGCGAAAGTCGAAGACATTTTTTCAACGCCATTGGGGAAATGTGATATCAACTGCACCATTTTCATCGTGTCTTCATAGCTGATGCAAAGATTGTTGGCGGGGCGATTCTCGGCGACACCGAGCCTGATAGATACACTGTCATTCACCAGGGCAAGCTGCATATTCAATTTTTGATTATACGCCAGCACCCCTTTTTTAACCGATTCCAGGGACAACGGATCAAAGCAGATGCGCGCGGTGGCAGCGTCGGGGATGGCACTGGTACGACGTCCTCCTTTTAATGACACCAGGTGAAACCGTGTGTTTTTTGATATTGATTCAAGAACGCTGCCTAAGATTTTATTGGCATTGCCCCGATTGATATGGATATCGCCGCCGGAGTGTCCCCCGGCCAGGCCTGAAACAGCAATGGTATACACTTCCCGGGTTTTCGGGATTTCTTCAAACGCCCCTTTTAAACGAACCCGGTACCCCTGGCCGCCGGCAGACCCAATGGTAAACACCTCTTGTTCTTCGGAATCCAGACTGATGTATCGTCTGCCTTTAAAAAAATCGGGATCCAGTTGACTGGCCCCGATCAACCCCGCTTCCTCTTGAACCGTGAAAAGCAGTTCCAGCGCAGGATGGGCAATCTTTTTGTCTTCTGCCAGTGCAATTAAAAGGGCAATCCCAATGCCATTGTCCGCGCCAAGCGTCGTGCTTTCCGCCTGCAGCCATTTATCGTCATAGACCAGCTTAATGGGGTCTTTGGAAAAATCATGATAAGATCTCCTCCTCTTTTCGCAGACCATGTCAAGGTGGCTTTGTAGAACAATTTTTGGTGCATTTTCATAGCCTTTAGTGGCCGGCACCTTAATGAGGATGTTTCCTGTAAGATCTATTCTATAAATCAAGCCGTTTTTATAAGCCCTGTCCTTAAGCCAGTTCCTAATTTCATCTTCGTTATATGAACATCTTGGTATGGCACTGACTGCTTCGAAAATATCAAGAATTTCCAAGGTTTTTTGATCTGCGTTCTCCTTAAAGGAAGAGTTGGCATCAGCATTGGTTAGAATAAAAACAAATGAAACAATTGCGATGAAAAAACTGATTTTTTTATTTCCAGTCACGACACCTTCCTTTTAGATAAATCGAACTCACCCGGACTATAGGTTGTTGCGGTTGGCACCTTGCCTTTATTAACTGTCAAGCCGCGTTGAAATTTGACCCTGTGGCTTGCCTTGCCTAAATTTAATAATAACGCTGAAACAATCGTTTGAACATCTACGGTTTCATCCGCAGCATGTCCGTTGTTGAGATTATATTTCTTAAAAGGCCCATTTTACCTCCAAAAGTGCTGTCTAAGAGTACTTTTTGGATACAGAAATTTCGGTCTAAGATTCCTTGATGAGCTCAGCTATAAAAAGAACAAACGGTTTTATATTTTTTTTCACACTTGCCTGCTCCAAGCTGTCCATATATTCATCCCGGGACTTAAGCGGGATCACGGTCCATGAATAGCCGCCGCCAGCCAGCATGACATTCATTAAAAATCTTCCCATTCGCCCATTTCCATCATTATAAGGGTGGATGTATACAAAGAAAAAGTGACCCAAGACAGCCCTAACAAAAGGATCGTGCTCTTCTTTTAAAAGTGTAAAGAATGCCGGCATAAGATCCCGGACAGCCTCATAACGAGGTGGTACATGCTTTGACTTTCTGATATGAACAGGGTGGTTGCGGTAACCGGCAAGATCAGTGGCAGCTAAAAGGCCCGCATTCACACTTGGTGCGAATAGTTCTCTGTACCAGGTAGAATGCTCTTCATGGGCCACTTCGCCAGGCGGATTGTTCGCTAACACCTTTTTTAAACTTCGCTTGACTGCCTGGAATGCCTCCCAGTAACCCCGGGCTGCAAGGCCATCTGCATATTCTTTGTCTTTTTTATTTATTTCCGGATCCCAGTGACCGGCGCGGACCCTTTCAATGAGTTCCTCGCTTACACGGTACCCTTCATTGGAAAGTGAGTGATAAGCATCTGTCACATATATTTCATCAACCTGTTCAAGGTATTTAGCGACATCTTGATTTAATAAAGGGGAGGGGGGAACGTTTTCTGCGACGATACCACGCATCTGAGCCCAGCTCATCCGCATCCTGTTCACATATGGAGATAATTCATTGCCATTGAATAGAATAATGGGCTTTCTATCAAAAGGGTCTTTTTCAATGATTTTATATCCGGCTGTACTCATCGTTTCAATAATGTTATCCGCAATAGCAGTTTTCCCGATATTACGGAAAGCCCCTGCAAGCCTGCCGGCTTTTGTACTGTGACCACCCTCAAGGAGTTCGCGCAAAATCTGCGATGCATCGGAAACCATGGAAAGTGCTGTCCGGGCATCTTCAGCATTGTTTAAATAATAACCAGGAGTGCATGAAATCAGGGCTGCATGTAAGGTCAGGATCTGTAGATTGTTTTCCCTCTTCAGTTTACTCTTGTCTGGCAAATCCAACCGGGTATCGATCAAAGAGGTTTCATGTAAAAGGTCAGTCGGTTTATTACCTCCTTTCGGAGTCCGGACAAAAAGTTGCCCGGGGATATTCCAGTTTCCACTGTGAATACTCACCGACTGCTCCGGAGAAAGACACCATTGATCGCCAAATCTAGCGTTTAGATAATCAACACAAAATCCCCAAAACGATTCATACCAGGCCGTGCTTTCCCCTTTTGGTTCCTCTGGCCGCGACGGAACATACCATCCTTTCATCACCTCTTTAATAAAACCATTCTTTAAAAGGCGCTCTCGATGGGTGCGGGTCATGTTTTTAGTATGGATCGCAATAATCCCTTTGTCCTGAAGTTTTTTTAAAACTATAAGAGATTGTGCGAGTTTGTCCTGCGGCGTTGCCATTTTATTAACCTGAATTTTTAAATGTATACCAAAGTATTCTTTTTAGGTTATCGTGCTATACAATTTTTAGGTTATCGTGTCAAGTGTATTTTAGGTTATCGTGTTGTGCGGTTTTTAGGTTATCGTGCATACAATCTATATTAACTTTTGAAATTTGCGGTTTATCCGTCAGGATTTCACTTGTTGGAATTAAGTATGCTGTCCACCGGATACCAAATTTTCTAATTTATCGATACTGAACCATCTCGCGAAGCGTATTTAACATCTTTTCTGATACGGTATTTTGAATATTCTCAAGATGAATATCAGGAATACCACCAAAAATTCTGTACGCATGGTTCAATACCCTGTCATCCCAGATCTGTTTTAGATCATTTTTTAAGAGGCTTTCTGACATAAGGCTATTTCCCAAAGTTCCAAGCCATTTAACCACTATGCTGTTACCCATTTTTGCAACCGCCGTGCTTGAGTCCATGAATCGGTCCTGTTCTTCTTTTGGCATCAGTGTTCTGTTATGTATAAGCCAGGCAAGGGAGACCATATCATGGGCAACAACAGATTCGGATGCTATCACCAACCCCACGGATGGTGTATGAATATATCCTTTATCAGGCCCAAAAGTGGCCAGGAGTTTGTCCCCTGTGGAAATGACCAGCCGCTGTTTATCTAAAAGCGTTTTTGCCCTGTTTCCCTCAGCTGTCCTTTCCTGAAGTAATCTAGCATGATAATGATATTGAAGCCTGGTATCTGTTCTCCAATAACCGACAACCGCTTTGAGTCCCAAAGAAGCACCAGCCAGGACATGTCTGGAACAACGAGGTATTAACACAATATGATCTACTTTTTTTAATATGGCCGGCATCATGAGACCCGTGCTCCAAAGCTCATTTATATCGGTATGATCCGGGTAGAAAGAATCCCATCCACTCTCTTCAAAAAAGAAGGGCTCTCCACCAGCCGCCTCAATTGCCTGTAGCATTCCTGACGCTTTCACCAGTTCCCGTGTGCTGCCAATAGTCTTGTTCTTGAAGAATTTAAGATGCTCGATTCCCGACATATCCCCCACAATAACCCGTCCAGCACCTTTTTGTTTGAGAAGTTTTATCATGCCTGAAACTGCAATCGGATTGCTTGTGGAAGGATAGGAGAAACCAGAGTTGTTAACGGTCTTAATGAAAACTACTTGTCCGGATTTCAACCAGCTAAAATCGGTTGCTGCTTGTGCAGCCTTTATCACAGCCGCTTCCATATCATGATTTTGACGTGACGCATGAACAAAAACATTGGTTTTTTGAGGCTGAACATTAATGTCACCCCTGGCAGCAGACTTTGACAGTGCAGTTGATGGAGAAATCTTTTGACTGAAAATGTCGTCTTTAAACAGTTTAAAACCACCAAAAACAGCAAGCCCGCCAGCTGCCAGACCTGACAGCTTAAGAAACCCTCTTCTCTTTATTTTTTTTTCGTTCATTGCATCCAGTCTATAGTGTTTTAACGAAAAATCTGCGGCGAAGTCCGTAGCATATTTTTTGTTGGAATTGGTTTTTTAATTCTTAGATTGCTTTATTAGTGGGCAAAAAAACAGTTAAGAAGCCCAGACAAATTTTGTGATTAGATCATTGTACCACTTCCATTGGCTTGTCAAATGTTGGTATTGACCAGCGACGATTCCAGGACTTAAGCCAATTTCTTTAGCAAAAGAAATAATTTTTTGTTTGCTTCTGAGCATAGGAATTATTTCTCTGCACTTGTCAGGGAAAAGTATTGATTCTGCAAATTTATCTGCTCGTTGTTCAACAGGATCATCGCTTTTATCATTTATATAGAGGTTCTTTTTATTATCGTTTACTATATGTCCTGCTTCATGAAAAAAGGAAAACCAAAACTTGTCCTCCCTTTTTCCTCTAAGATTAATGAGGATCATAGCTTTATTGGGGTTTATCCATTTTGTAGCCCCGCTCCAAGGAACTTTTTTCATCTCGGGTACTAAGGCAACAGCAACTCCTGTATCAGAGCAAAGCTTTTGCATACGAGGAATAAAGACCTTTGGATGTTCTATCGTCAGCTCTCTTATCTCTTTAAGCACTCCTCTAAATGCTTTTTTATCAAATGGTTTACATTCTATCTTTTGAGCAATGATTTCTCCTTGACGAATCCAAGTTGCCGCATGCCCTGGAATTGATTCAAAACATTGAGATCTTCGGGCAGCTACTTGTGGTTCAGTCCAAATTTTTTCCCAAGCCGAAACACTACTCACTCCAAAGAATTTTAAAACTTCTCTGACTTGTTCGCTTTTCTCTTTAGGATGTGCAATCAATCCTCTTTTTTGTAGTTCAGAAACCGGTATTTTTTTAAGCCAATCTAAATTATTTTTAAGGCATTCAAGTTCCCTAATCTTTTCGAGTTGTTCTCGATACTGAGCCTCCAAATCATTCCAAAATCTTGCTGGAACACCTGTTACAAGTTCAAGTTTTCCGGCAGTTTCATAGTTTATAGGTTGTTCACCTTTGAATATCCTATTCAAGGATTGTACAGTTAGTCCGGTTCTTTTCGCTAATTCTTTTTGAGTCATTTCAAGAGACTCCATAGTCTCTTTTAATGTTTCCCCTGGCGGGATAGCATAGTCCGGTGTAAATTTGTACTTTTTTTTATTTGTTCCCATAGTTCACCTACTATTCGTGAGTATCTTCTATATCTAGAATTTGGATCTCATCAATTTTTGATTTGTCTAATCCTCCATCCTCTTTTTGAGGGAGGGGTTCATTAATAGGAATAAACAACAAACGGTATGGATGTTTGAGATCGACTGAGAATTGTCCTTTGCGTTCTCCCGTCAGTTCGTGCAATCTGGGAGGGGGAAGATGTGAGATATCCTTTATTGAACTTGCTGCGTTTAATTCTGCCATTCTTTGCATAAGCTTGCCACCCCCATTTGCCCCTAATTCTTTTATTGCAACTTTTCGGGTTGAGCAGATTTTTTGCAACTTCTTTGTTCTAAAAAATATATCCATATTTATCCGCGCTGTCAATAAAAATTATGAACATGTTATGTTAATCTTTTCTGTAAAAAAGTCAATCATTATTATACTTAGAAATATTATCGACCTTATGAGATGTAATCGTAAAAGTCTCTATTCAATTATGAAAAAGAACACCCCAAATAACCGGTGCAAATGGAGCGGAGCGGAGTTTGCAACGCCGGGTAGCCGGGAGCTGTTGCCAGCCCCAAGCCCCCTAAGAACCCTGCGTGAGACTTTCACCTCACAGGGCTCAAGCATTGGTAAGGCGTGTTGCTACACCCGACAGTTGTTTTCGTTTCCAGCGTGCGTTGAGGTAGTCTTCCCATATCCCACCTTGCGGGGTGCCTTCATCTGTCGAATTAAACGTATGTTTCTCAAGATAACCGCACTTGAGCCATTGTGTTATCCGGGCTTCACACAAAACCATTGCTGGTAATGCATGCCGGATTAGAAAA